>JBMNVM010000053.1:0-9766 GCA_050946805.1 Acutalibacteraceae bacterium
AAATCAATCTGAATTTTCGGTTCTTTTACTGAATTTAAATACATTCTGTACTCCCCCGGGTTTGACAAATCAAAATTACTTACATCATATTTTATGGTTTTGGTTTCGTTGGCGGTAAGGTAAACAGACAATAATTCGTACGAATGGTCTTCTTTGGCGCAGGAAATATATTCACCGTTTTCGTTGCGGTAAAGTATGTTAATAGCCTTGCCGAAAAAATGTTCAAACTGATCTTCATTTTTCCAAAGAACTTCAATATAAGGCTTTTCCCCGCTTAAATCGTAATTTTTAACGATTGCCGATATTCCTGCCACATACGATTTTGATTGCTGAATTTCTAAAGGTTCGTGCTTCATAGCATTATCAAGAGGATTTGCAAAAAACCAAAGTAATAGCACAAAAACGGCAACTATCGAAATGGTTATAACCCAAAACGCCGGACGTTTGTAATTTAGCATCGTCGAATTCATCCCCATATTAATAGTTTATCGCGAATAGACTATTTCGTCAATTAATAACATTTAATTTATAAATTTGTTTGATTATTTATCCCGCTATTCTTACAAAAAAATACCCAAAAAAGAAAATAAAAAAGAGAGGGCAACCTCTCTTCTTTAACGCCTTAAATAAAATTTTCATAAAATATACTAACCCAAAGCAGATATATCAAGACCCTCAAATCCTGACAGAAAGTCTCTGATTTTTGAAATATCCTCGTCTATACCGCCCGCGACATCACTTTCGAAATTCATGGGCATAACGGGGTCGTGAACGCTAAGACGTAGTAAAAACCAACCATTTTTGGTCGAAACACGTATTCCCTCGCGGTTATCGTCCGCGACCTTAAATTCGGGGTGGGATAACGCGAATTTTTCAAGCTCGCCGATAACCATAAGCCCGTATTCTTTGAAATTCGGAACGGTTATGTTAAAGCGAACCTCGCGCTCCTCAACCGGCATTTTAATTTTTGAAATTATACCCTTTAAATCTTTCCCCTTTGCAAGCTCTATAATGATTTTGGTAACAAGATAAGCGCCGTCATCAAGGAAGTAGTTTTCTTTAAGTGCGGCATGCCCGGAGGTTTCAATGGCCAAAGGACAGTTTTTGCCCTCATTATTAAGTTCTATCGCCTTATTGATGACGTTTTTATATCCTCTTTTATATCGGTAATGAACGCAGCCGAGATCCTTTTCGATAAACTCCTTTAAACCGTCGCTTGTAACCGAATCGGTAACGATAACGGCTCCCTTGCTGCCGTCAACCGCGATGTAGGATGCCAAGGCGATAAGGCGGTTACGGTTGATTTCTTCACCGTCCGAATCAACACAGCCGGCGCGGTCAACGTCGGTATCAAATATTATGCCTAAATCCGCTTTTGCGGCTTTTACGGCATTACAGATACTTTCCATAGCCTCCTTATTTTCGGGGTTTGGAATATGGTTTGGGAACATACCGTCAGGCTCTAAAAACTGGCTGCCGGAAATGTCGGCTCCAAGACGTGCGAGTACTTCGGTCGCGTAAAAACCGCCGGCGCCGTTTCCGGCATCAACCACGATTTTGTAGCCCTTTAAAGGCTTATCCTCCTCGCTTTTACCGACGGCTTCGCAGATCATGCGGCGAAGTCTTGCGGCATAGGCCGACATAAAATTAACTTCGATTTCTATGCCGTGGCGGGTGCAGATAATCTCCTCCCCATTGTCGGCAAGCTTTACAATTTCGGAAATATCGGCACTGTCAAGCCCGCCGGCGGGAATGAAAAATTTAAGCCCGTTTCGGTCAAAGGGATGATGGCTTGCGGTAATCTGTATTGCGGCATCTGCCTTTAAGTCCACCGTTGTCATAAACATCGCAGGGGTCGAGGCCATTCCGCAGTCAAGCACCGTAGCGCCTGCGTTTATAACGGCTTTCTTTACCATACTTGCAATTTGCGGGCCGGTAATTCGTGAATCCCTGCCCACGGCAACCAAAAGCTTTGACGGGTCAACCGAGAATTTGTTGACATACCACACCATAAAGGCGGCGGTAATGTCATAAACCGCCTCATCGGTCAAATTGACATTTTTACCGCCCAAAGGGCTTGCAATACCTCTTATGTCGGTACCGCTTTTCAGTTCTGCATAACTCATAATCAAACTCCTAACATAATCTACCCACAGGAGGTATTTATATTGAAAACACAACAAAATAAGCCTGATAAAAGACGTCTTCTTTCGGTAAAACCACGCTATAAAGAAACCCTTTGCGAATATATAAACAGCGAAAGCCTTACCCAGTGTATTTTAATGCTTTACAAGAAAAATCCCGCGCTTGAAAGCAGTCTTTATAAAGTGGGAGACTGCTACAATCTTATCATAAAATCCTGCCACGCAGGAGATACGGCAAACATTAAGGAATTTTGCAGCCGTTACAGCAATTCGGATGTTGAAATATCCGTAACCAAAGAATACGGAAAGCTTTTAATAGAAAACAATGCGGTTAAAACCTATGGAACGGCTTTCAGCCGAGCGCTTTAATCTGCGCAATTCTTTCCTGCATATCGGGGGCTGAAAAAATATAGCTGCCCGCCACTAAAACATTGGCGCCCGCCTTTACGGCCAGCGGCGCTGTTTCGGCATTAATTCCACCGTCAATCTCCAAATCAACCTTAAGTCCGCGGCGCTCAAGCTCACGCTTTAGCGCCGTTAATTTCGGCAACGCCGACGGCATAAAGCTTTGTCCGCCAAAACCCGGCTCCACCGACATGACAAGCACCATATCGCAAAGCGGCAGAAATTCAAAAATTTCTTCGGGCGATGTTTGGGGTTTTATTGTAAGGCAGGTTTTACAGCCGTAATTTTTTATCTCCTTAAGTGTCCCGAAAACATCGCTGCCGGCTTCAAAATGAAAGCCTAAAATATCGGCAAACTCCGCAAATTCCTTTATATAACGGTGCGGACGGTCAATCATCAAATGAACATCAAGCGGAAGGTTTGTGTGGGCTTTGATGGATTTAATAACCGGCACGCCAAAGGAAATATTCGGCACAAATATACCATCCATAACATCAAGATGCAGCATATCGGCGCCGGCCGCCTCAAGCTTTTTTATATCTTCACTCAAGTTCAGAAAATCGGCCGTTAAAACCGAAGGAGATACCTTTACGCACATTAGAAAACCCCCAAAAAGAGTAAAATTCGTAACATAATGATTTTACTCCATAAGGGGGTTTTTGTCAAACAAATGTAAAGTTTTTTAATGGTTCAATCTTAAATTCTCAAAACAGCGGCCGCAATCGAGAAATAAATCAAAAGCGCAATAGCGTCCACAATCGTGGTTATAAACGGGCTTGCCATTACCGCCGGGTCAAAGCCTATTTTTTTTGCGAAAATGGGCAGCATGCAACCCACAAGCTTTGCTATTATGACAGTAAGCATCAACGTTGTGCAGACAACCAGAATTTCGCCCATATACAGGTCGGAATCAAAGGTTTTAAACATCTTGTAATCGATAAACCATAATTTCAAAAAATTAACAACCGCCAGAACAACACTGCAAAGTATGGACACACGCAGTTCTTTCCACAAAACCTTTAAAGTATCCTTAAACTGAATGTCGCCAAGTGATATTGCGCGGATAACCGTAACCGAGGACTGGCTTCCGCAGTTTCCCGATGTGTCCATGAGCATTGGTATAAAGGCTATTAACGCCGGCACAACCGTAAGCTTTGCTTCAAAGTTTGAAATTATCGCCCCTGTAAAGGTTGCGGAAATCATCAACAGTAAAAGCCACGGGATTCTCGCCTTAAAGGTGCTGATAACGCTTGTTTTGAAATACGGCCTGTCAGACGGCAGAATAGCCGCCATTTTTTCGATATCCTCGGTAGCCTCTTCCTGCAGTACATCAATCGCGTCATCAACTGTTACAATGCCCACAAGGCGCTGTTCCTTGTCAACCACCGGCAAGGAGTACAAATTATACTTTTCAAATTTGCCGGCAACCTCTTCCTTGTCCTCTAATGTATGGGCGAAAATAACATTCTCGTCCATAATATCGTCAATAACGGTGGTTTTGGGGCTTAACAAAAGGTCTTTAACCGTAACATATCCGAGCAGACGGCGGCTTTTGCTGGTTACGTAACAGGTGTATATGGATTCGGTGTCAACCCCGATTTTGCGTATCCGCTCAAATGCCTCTTCAACCGTCATTTCCATTTTAAGGTCGATATATTCGGTGGTCATTATGGAACCGGCACTGTCATCCGGGTATGCGAGCAGTTTGTTGATCATTTTTCGTGTTCCGGGGTCGGTTTGCTGCAAAATGCGCTTTGCGACCGATGCGGGCATTTCGTCAATAATATCCACCGTGTCGTCCATAAACAGCTCGTCCATAACGTCTTTAAGCTCGGCATCGCTGAAGGATTCGATAAGCAGCTGCTGCATATCGCTTTCCATCTCAACAAACGCCTCTGCCGCCAGTTCTTTGGGCAGAATACGGAAAACAACCGGCAGCTCCTTTTTTTCAATTTCCTGAAGCACGGCCGCAATATCCGCGGGATTCATTTCGGAAAGCAATCGTCGCAATTGGTTGTACTTCTTATTTTCTATCAATTCAATTATTTCTTTTTGCATAATTGCCTTCCACCTTTCTTATAGAAAAATAACAATAAATTCCATCTAAAAAAGCCCGCATTAACGACAATGCGTATTGCAGGCTTTAATTTATTATATATAATTTTCAAATTTTTGTCAATCTTTCTTAATGTGTATTAGATGTGCTATCCCCGGAACGTTTTCACCCTGATAGGAGGATGTGGGCGACAGCAAGGCACCTGTTGACATGAAAAGAATATTTTTAAGCTGATTTTTTTCAAATTTATGCATTATATATGAGCAGAGTATGCTCGCGCTGCAGCCGCAGCCCGAACCGCCGGCGTGGGTATCCTGCTTTTCATGGTCAAAAATCAAAACACCGCAATCGTTATGCTTGTTTCTAATATCAATTCCATCTCGTTCAAGCAATTCATAAAGACACTGTGAGCCTACGTACCCCAAGTCTCCCGTAACAATCAAATCATAATCATCCGGTTTTGTGTTGGTATCCCTTAAATAGTGGGCAATAGTATCGGCGGCGGCAGGAGCCATGGCGGCACCCATGTTGTTTGCATCGCTTATCCCGAAATCCTTAATTTCGCCGAAAACGGCGGCATTGATGTACGGTCCGTCACCTTCACGCTGCAAAATAACGGCTCCGGCTCCGGTTACCGTCCACTGTGCGGTCTGCGGTCTTTGAGAACCGTAGTTTAACGGGAAACGATACTGCCGCTCAGCCGAGCAGAAGTGGGACGATGTTACCGCTACAACTCTGTTTGCGGCACCGCTGTCAAGAAAAACAGAGGCGATGCCAATTGATAACGTCATTGTGGAGCAGGCTCCGTACAAACCTAAAAAGGGTATTCCCCTTTCCTTGTTTCCGAAGGAGCTGCCTATGCACTGATTCAAAAGGTCGCCGGCGAAAATATAGTCTATATCGCTGTTTTGAAGCTTTGCCTTATCAAGGGCTATTTGAACAGCGGTTTTTTGCAGCTTGCTTTCGGCCTTTTCAAAGGAATCCTCGCCGTAAAAGCTGTCGGTTATATAGCTGTCAAACTCTTCACGCATCGGCCCTTCATGCTCTTTTTTACCTACTATTGAGCCGTAGCTTATAATATGCGGCTTATTGTGAAAAACAATCGTTCTGTTTCCTGTAATTTCTGCCATTCTTACACCCCTAAAATAATACTAAAATAAATATACTTATAAATAATTTTTGCAAATATCGGGGTAATATTCAAATTGCGTTAATTAATGTAAAATTTCACAACTTAAAAATAGGCCGCTGCGGTTGTCTTTTAATATGATTTGGTATATAATAGATTTGTTAATTTTTTTAGAAACGGTGATAAAAATGTCAGAAGAAACAACTCGCGGCTGCGCCGGCAAATGCAGCTCATGCCAATCCAACTGCAAAGCGAAGGAAGCCGGCAGCTTAATAGAGCCGACCGGTGAGTATAACTGCATACGGCATGTTATCGGTATTGTAAGCGGAAAAGGTGGCGTGGGTAAATCCATGGTTACTTCAATGCTTGCAGTACTGCTTCGCCGCAAGGGCTTTAATGTGGGAATACTTGATGCGGATATTACAGGCCCTTCTATTCCTAAAACATTTGGAATCAATTCAAGAGCTATGCAAAATGAAATCGGAATCTTGCCGGCCAATACCAAAACCGGTATTAAAATAATGTCGGTAAACCTTTTGCTGCAGGAAAAGGAATCCCCGGTTATCTGGCGCGGTCCTGTAATTGCGGGTGTTGTTAAGCAGTTCTGGCACGATGTTGTGTGGGGCGACCTTGATTATTTGCTTATAGACTGCCCGCCCGGAACCGGTGATGTTCCGCTGACCGTCTTTCAATCCATCCCGCTTGATGGCGCGGTTATTGTTACCTCCCCGCAGGATCTTGTAACCATGATTGTAAAAAAAGCCTATAATATGTGCAAAATGATGGATATCCCGGTTTTTGGGATAGTGGAAAACATGAGCTACGCCGTATGCCCCGACTGCGGAAAGAAATTTAGTATTTTCGGTTCGGGCAGCGAAACCGTAGCCGAGGAGCTGGGCGTGCCGCTGCTTGGCAAAATGCCGATTGATGTGTCTTTAGCCCAAATGGTTGACAATGGCGAGTTTGAATGTTTCGAAGCCGATTATCTTAATAAAGCGATAGATACAATAACAAAAAGATAAAAAATTACCGGAACCCGCAAGGATTCCGGTTTTATTTTTCATATTGCTATATAGCGATTGCCGCTTATCTTATTTAAAAATTTCATGCAAACAATTCTTCCGCAAATGCGGTTGCAAATTCAGTCACAGCTTCAAAGTCCATAGATTTAACATAATATTTTTCAAGTTGGTCGTGGACATTTTTTGCTTCCAGAAGTGTGGATGCCGCCGCGAGCATCAGCTCTTTTATAGCTTTATTGTTAAACTTGATTTTCTCACGGCTTTTGTGCAGCTTTTTAACATCCATAAATCTGCGGGCGTGAATCCGTCTTACCTCCACATCAAAATGCTGGAATTTGCTCTCTCTTACAAAGGCAAGCGAGAGTTCGGGAATAATTATGTGGTCATAGAGTGAAGGCAGCAGCGCGCTTTTCGCGCTTATTATGTCGTAACCGTTCGCCAAAGCCGTTTTTCGAATACGGCACATAATAATATCTGAAACGCAGCCAAAATTATCTTCAATTACTACTATTTTTTTGCATAACTCATTAACCGTATCCGCAAAGGAGATATATCCCTTGGGTGTCATGCCGGCCAAAAAGCGAATATTCTCCCTACCCTTTTTGTTTTTGTTTTTTAAGTATTTTTTGCATAGCTTTTCGGCAAAATTCTCTACCCTTTCAATATTGGTTACAAGAACGGCCGATTTTAAATTATCGGTCATAAGTTTGCCTGCCGCCTGAAGATATAATGATGCCGTTTTATGATGTGTTCTGTTTTTATCGGTCAAGGAAATTATTTCATCGGCGGCCTTATTAAGTATGTTGGTATCGAAGTATTTTCCGAAATCAAGTATCACTTCGCAGGCTCCGGGATATAAAGGGTCAAGGGTGTGCGGCGCGGTACCGTCCAAAACTGCGGTTTTAATTTCCGGAAAAATTACCGCATCCAGCGAATCGGGGTCGCTGCTGCAAGGACACAGTTCACAACATAGGCCCTTGTCTGCGCCTTTTTTTGCCAAAAATTTCATAAACGAAGATTTTCCGGTTCCCGGGCCACCCTTAATAATGTACGCCTTCCAACCATCCTTTGGGTCGTAACACTCTCTGAAATGTGAAATAAAGCCTTCGCAGGAATTTGCCGCCAAAAAGTATTTTAATTTAAATTTTTCCAAAAAAATCACCCTTTAAAATGTAAAATGTTACAATACAGTCTATTCCTAAATTTAGCTTTTGACACAAAGAAGATTTTATGTTAGAATACTAAAGAGTCGGTCAGACGGTTGCGAGACTTCGTGTCTTGAGGAAAGTCCGAGCTCCACAGGGCAGAATAGCGGCTAACGGCCGCCGAGGGCGACCTTAGGGAAAGTGCAACAGAGATATACCGCCGCATTTTTTGCGGTAAGGGTGGAAAGGCGAGGTAAGAGCTCACCGGTCTTACGGAGACGTCAAGACCCTGTAAACCCTATTCGGAGCAACGCTGACTGTAACGATACACCGGCCCGGTGTGTTACGAAAAGCGGCTAGAGCGCACGGAGCAATCCTGCGTCGAGATAGATAACCGTCCGCGACAGAACTCGGCTTATCGACCGACTCTATATTTTTACGACAAAAAACCGGAACTGATTTCATCAGTTCCGGTTTTACTATTTTGAGAAATTATTTAATTAAAGTGAGGGCATTACAAATAGATATTTCTTTTGAGAAAATGATACGATTATTTAAAGCGGTATATTCTAAAACTTCTCTTCCATCGCAAACTATCTTAGTTACTTCTTCCGGATTTTCAATTAAAAATGCCTGCAAATACAACTCTCCGCCAGAAATATTAATAGTTGTTACATTGTTATTAATTTGAACCCTTCCCCATGTAGTAGCACATGCCCAAAAGCAAGAGAAATTTGTTTTATTCACAATCGGAAAAAAACCAATTTCTTTCTTGGATAAATCAAACCTAAAGTGGATAGGCTACAATAAAATGGACAAAAAATCCGAGGAGATGGTATAATAGCAGAAAAGTAAAAGGAGCAATTAAAATGGAAAAACGAGTAGCCCGAAAATACACAGATGAATTTAAACGTCAAATGGTCAATCTGTATGCCAGTGGAAAGCCCTCAGGTGAGATCATTCGGGAATATGAATTAACGCCCTCCACATTTCACAAATGGGTCAAACAATTTAATCAGTCAGGTTCTTTCAAAGAATCCGATAATCAAACACCGGAACAAAAAGAGCTGATTATTCTGCGCAAACAAAACAAACAGCTCTTAATGGAGAACGATATTTTAAAGCAAGCAGCTCTGATAATGGGACGAAAGTGAAAATTATCAGAGCAAACGCCCATAAATATCCTGTCCTACAAATGTGTAAAGTGCTTAAAATTTCTCGCAGCACGTATTATTCCTACAAGGAATCCGAATTTAACAAAGACCCGCTAAACGACTTAGTTGTGAAAATATTTAATGAAAACCAGCATGTATACGGAACTCGAAAATTAAAGGTTGAGTTGGCGAAACTTAATCATACTGTATCAAGACGCCGTATTGCCGGAATTATGCGAATAAATGGTCTTGTATCGGCATATACGATCAAGAAATACCGACCGCAAAAAGATCATGTCAACAATGAAAATCAGCCCAATATTGTCGACCGTGAATTTGACGGAAGGTCACAATTTGAGGTTATTGTAAGCGATTTAACCTATGTTCGCGTGGGTAACGACTGGAATTATATATGTGTTTTGCTTGATTTGCATAACCGTGAAATTGTAGGTTACAGTTGTGGCAGACATAAAGATGCTCAGCTTGTTTACGATGCACTTGCAACCGTAAAAACCAACTTGAAGAATTTCAGTGTTTTTCATACAGATCGTGGCAGTGAATTTAAAAATTATCTAATTGATGGTTTACTTAAAGAATTCAATATTAAAAGATCGCTGAGTGCTAAAGGATGCCCTTATGATAACGCCGTAGCCGAAGCACAATTCAAAATCATCAAGACCGAATTTGTACGTTTTCGAAGATTTGAATGCT
>JBMNVM010000054.1:0-9764 GCA_050946805.1 Acutalibacteraceae bacterium
GTAACTTTGAAGCTCCTCAAGCGGTGTTACACCCAAACGAAAATATGTGCCATACGAGCAGCATTTAATGCCGTTTTCGGTTTGAAGCTTTAAAAGCATTTTTAAGTTTTCCTCGTTATCACAAGGTGCGTGGACATCGCTTCCCCATTCAATAAAGGAAAGCCCCGCGTTTTTTACTGCGCTTATAATTTCCTGCGGCGTATTGCCCCGGAAAGAAACCGAAACCAAACCTAAATCATACATAAAAACATCGCCTTTCTTATAAATTACTTTGTATTTTCAAGTGTAACTTTTAGTTTTTTGGTTTTTACCTTGAAAACTTTGTATCTTCCGTTGCGGTTATGGTAAACTTCGTAATTCGGATTAATTTCTCCGTCAAAGCTATATCGGCAAAGCGAATCCCGATATTTAACCGTAATACCGTCCTTGTCTACCATTATGTCAGTATAGTTAAGTCCGTCGAAATCGAAAACAGGCAGCATAAAGCCGCAATCTTGACCCTCAAGGCTTATTTCCACACCGCCGCTTGACAGTTTATAGGTCTGTTTAATTACTACATCGGTCGAAAGGGCGCAGTCGATCTCCGCAACTACTTCATTAGGTGATTCCTTTGTGTTTATAAGAGTATAAACTGCGTTATCGCAAGAACCGTAAAGGGTTTCCCCTTGTCTTTCGGCAAAGCAGCAAAGGGACATGGGTCTTGGGTTTTCGTTTTCCAATGTATAAGACGGCTCCTTGCCCGGGAAGGGTACCGACAGGCATACCGTGGAATGGCAGCCCTTTTTATGTATTCTGCCAAGACCGTTGGCATCATAGTGAAAGTCCGCATCGGTATCTATCTCGGCAAAATATCCGCCGCAGTTTAAGAAAATTTTATGAAAATCATCGCTTGTTTTTGCTGCAAAGCCACCCTTTTCGGCAACCGCCGCGGTGGGGGGTACACTGTCGTCGGCCAGAAGGTATGCCGCATAGGCGAAAGAAGCGACCGTTATCATATACTTGTTAAAATACCCGTAACCTTCGCAGCCGATGCCGCTGTCTATTCCGTATTTGTTTTTAATATGGCTTACGGGTTTAAAATCTAACCAGTAAAGCAGCGCTTGCTGTGTCAGTCTCGCCGCGGCTTTAAACTCTCCCGCCTTTTCTTTGTCCCCCTCGGCCGCGAATTTGCCGGCGTAGTACTCGCAAAGGCAGGCAAATTGCATTTCGTTGTTTAAAAACTGGGCGCTACGGCCGCCAAAGGGGATTTCCCCCGTTACCGACTGCATTTTCGCGGTCAAATCGGCGGATTTGTTGAGGTTTTCCTCAATTTGCCCCTTTAATTTCCCGTTGTACCCGAACTTTAAAAGCAGGCACATAAGCAGCCTTGCGACCCCGTCATAAACCATGGGGTTATGCGGATCCTTGTACATTCCGTTTTCATCGAAGGACAAAAGCTGTGAAGAAATCTGCCAGTCTACAAACTTTTCGGTGTCAATACCGCAGCAAAGCCCGCGGAAAAACTCGCTAACCCCGCTGAAGGCCGCCCAGTTGTTTACCGGAGTATCCGGCGACTTGGCCACACAGGTATAGTTTTTCCACGGATCAAATTTTGATATTTGGTCGCGCCACTTATCAAGCAGCGCCTTGTCCATAATATTTTTGACTTGCAAAAGCATTAAAAGGCAGCAGATTTCCCTTACGGTAAAATCGTTGTTGGCCTTTACCTTCGGCATCTGCTCGCAGCAGATATCCATCATTTGAATAAAGGTATCCAGCAGCTGCGTGCGGCGGCCGTGGCAAATAAGTATTCCGATCCCCGCCGTAAGCCGCGGGAAACCATGCTCGGTAAGACCCTTAGTTTTTACCTTTTGAATATAATCCCTTATCCGCTCCTCGCTGTAAGCCGAAAGGGTTCTTTCCATTATGTCGATATAGACTTCCTTCATAAGGTACCTCCGCAAGAAATTAACCGATTATATCCGTCGTTAAGGTAAAGACACTTTTATCTGCCTTGTAGTCAATAAGGTAAAATGTTTCGGGTTTTCCGAAATGATTGATTAAAGTTTCCTCTGTAATCTTCGGCGTGCCGTCGGCTTTTATTACGGCGTTGCCGATTTTAACCCCATTATCGGTTATTTCGGGCTTTAAAACGGATACAAATCTTTCGGTTATATCATGTTTCTCCTGCATATCGAATGTATCGGTAAGGGTAATGCCGCTCTCCCGCATTTTAAAGCTGCGAACAATTTTGGGAGTATTTTCCCCATAAGCGCCCTGAATTTCAGCCGTAAATTCGTCTTCCGTGACGGTAAGCACGCTGCCGCAAAATTCCCTGCCGTACTGCTGGGCTCTGCCGTCAATTATCGGCACATTATGCCCCAAAGAGGAATTTTGCAAAAGTGTATAGCGTTCAGGTGAAAAATTCTGCCTTGTATAAAGCATTGCGCCGATATCAACCAAAATCTGGCCGTTGTCGTCTGCAAATATGAAGCTTCCGACGTCGTTATGGTTGTGCTCCTCCTTGTTGTGTCCCGCCTTTGCCGCAAATGAGTATTTTTCTTTTCGGTTTATGTACCATTTAGCGCTGTCAAAATAGGTAAGCCCCGGCTTTGGCTGCTGTGTTTCTGTTAAAAGCTCCGGATCAGTCCACAAAAGCTTTCTTAAATTTATAGATAATTTGCCTTGAATGCCCTTAAAGCCAAAATGAACAGGCGGCATGCTTATACCATCATAATTTTTTGCAAGATAGCACATCAGTCCCGCATCGCCGAAGCCTATTTTGCGCTGCGAATCAGAAAAACTTACTGCAACATTTTTGCGCAAAATCATAGTCGGGGCAAAGCGTGCCATTTTATCAATTTTTTTACTGTGGCGAATGTCAATCTTGCCGTCGGTAAACCTGTAAAGCGCATCGGCGAAGTAGATGTAATATCCGAAACCGTAATGCCAGTAGCCGACACCTTCGGTGCAGCAGCCGTCATCGCCGTAGCTTGACACAAAGCAGTTCATAGCATCAAGCAGCCTTGCCTTTACAAGATTAAACCTTTCGGGGGCTAAATACATATACGCCATTCCGACACTTCCGCCGCAAACGGCCGCCCAGTTATTGGTTTTCGTTTCAAAGACATGGTTTTTTTCTTCAAAGGCTTTAAAAATTCTCTCATTTACCATGTGTTTGATTATATCCCTTATTCTAACCGGCAGTTTGTCGCCCAAAATATAATATATCTCGGACAAAGCTCTGCCCGTCTCGGCGGAAAAGAGGTCGATTTTTTTTGCATAGTCAGCCGACGAGCCTTCGCCGCCCAGGTGAATATGTGCCGGAAGAACCCATGTGATTTCACTGCAAATAATCCAAATCATATTGCAGATTTCATCCATGTATTCCTCTTTTTCGTAAAGCAGATACAAAAGAACTGCGGCGGTAAGCCTTTTGCGGCGGTAGAAATACGGCCCTTCATACTGGAGTCTGTCCCCGTTCTCAAAAAACTTGATAAATGTTTTATAATCAAGCGGCGGGACAGGCTTATCCTTTTCCTCTTCGAAGAATTTCTTTATTTCCGAAATATACTCACTAAAAACAGGGTGGCTTTTTACAACAGCTAATTTTTCGCTTATGTTATCAAAAAATTCCATGGCACATTCACCTTTTAATATATATTTTTATTCTCCCTGTAGCTTCGCCAAACATTTTCAAAGAAATCGTCATCTGACGGGATGGGTCTTACGTCGCGCCAATAGTTTTTAAACTCGTTCTCGCAAAGCACCGTTTGCTGAACCTTGCTTCTGGTTTGACCCTTTTCGGGCGTGAAACGGAAAATTTCCTCAAGCCCGTCTCTAAGATTTCCCTTTTCATCAAAATAAAGGGAAGAGCCACGGGTGTCGCCGACCGTTTCGCTGTAATCTATCATGGCCGACAATACGGCGCTTTGGGTTATTAAAATATCTTTAAGCTTATAATAATTGTAAAGCTGTGATTTATCGGCCACGCCGACCTTTTCGCTTAAAGCTTCAAGTTCCGCATTGGTTTTATTAAGCGTTTCCTTCATTTTGTCTTTAATGCGAATGGCTGCCGCATTGTCGCTCATTCTCCTCTGGGCGGACTTTATTAAATCGGTTACATTATCGGGATTTTGAAGTGCCTTTTCAAGCTCCGCTTTATGACGTGTTTCGGCTTCATGAAGAACCTGCTCGAACTCATTTTTCGGAATGGGGCTGTTGCCATGCGCCGCAATATATTGTGCCGCGCGAAGGGAGCCTACCTGTCCGGCATTAAGTGCGCTGCCGCCCGGGCGGGTAATGCCGTGCGTTCCGGCGCACTCTCCCGCAGCGAAAAGACCCTTAATACTCGTCTGCCACCACATATCAACCGCAATGCCACCGTTGTTGTGCTGTGCGCAAAGCGCTATTTCAAGGTATTCCTTTGTAATATCAAGCCCCTTAAGGCTATAAAGCTCCACAGCCGGAGTGTTCATTTTCAAAAGCCTTTCAATGGGTGTGCCGAAGGTCGCCTGAGCCTTGAATAAATAATCATAGGCTTCGGCCGAGAGTTTTTCATACTCGATATTCTCAAGTCCGAAGGGGTTTTTGGTGAAATCAAGGTATACCCTTCTCTTTTTAAGAACACATTCCCTGTAAACAAGCAAATCTATGACGGAGGAGCCTTCAAGCACCTTTCGGCTGTCAAACGGCCACTGGTAGCCCTTTAAAAATACCATTGAAAGGGCTTCATATATATCGTCGAAATAGTTGGTTAAAAATTCGTATTCGTTGCCATCGCTGTCAACCGACACAAATCTCGGCAGTACCTGCATATATGTTCCCGATACATTCCAGCGCGGATTGATTGATGCTAAACCATACTGCCATTCGGTAAGGTTCTGTGCCTTTGCTCCGGCACTGAGCGCAAGACCGGTAGAGCCGGTATGACATTCGGGATATACGCTGTCGGCATAAATTCCGGCGGGGCCGCCTGTGCACATAACAATATCCCCGCAGCTGAAGGCCGCAAGCTCTCCGGTTTTAATTTCTAAACACAAAAGACCGCAGACCCTGTCGTCCTTTTTAAGTATCTCAACGGCAAGATAGCCGCTTTTTACTTCAACGCCCAGCTTTGCGGCGTTTTTTTGCAGTGCTTCGGTCATGAATTTTGAGGTTAGCGGCCCTGCCGATGTGGCCCTGGCATACGGGTCATGGTCGGTTTTGTAGCCTACATATTCGCCGTAGCGATTGACCGGAAATTCTACCCCCAACTCGCAAAGGTTCATAAAGGAGCGAACCGACAAAGCGGCTTCACAAAGGGCATTGTCACCGTCCACACTTCCGCCGTCAAACAGGTTTTGAGCCATTGCCCTTACACTGTCGGGGCTGTCGCCGCCAAGTCCTAACTTATAATAAGTCTGCTTGTCGCTTCCGGTATTGCGGGATGTTCCGCAACCGACCGCTTCGGTTACTATGCAGACGTTTTTGCCTTCGCTTTTAAGCCGGCAGGCGGCATTATATCCCGCCGCGCCGGTACCGATTACAACACAATCAAACTCGAATACCTTCATTATAGCCTCCTTATGTGGAACCCGCCGTCAACATCCAAAGACTGCCCCGTAACATAGGGCAAAGAGCCGTTTACAAGTACGAAAACCGCATCGGCTATGTCTTCGGGCAGTCCCCAGCGTTTGATGGGTAAAAGTCCGCCTTCAATCAGGTTGTCATATTTTTCCTTTACCTTGTCGGTCATGCCGGTTTTAATAATTCCGGGACGAATTTCGTTTACCATAATTCCGTACTCGGCAAGGCGGTCCGCAAAAAGGGTGGTTATCATTGAAACTCCGGCCTTTGAGATGCAGTATTCCCCTCTGTTTACAGAGCTTGTATAGGCCGACATTGAAGAAATGTTTACAATATAGCCCTTATTTTCACCCTCGTTGTTCTTCATAACATTAGCTACCGCCTGTGTCAAGAAAAGGGTGCCCTTTGTGTTGATGTTCATAACAAAGTCATAGCTTTCCTCGGTCATTTCAAGAAGATCGGCTCTGACCCTCGGCGCTACTCCGGCGACATTTACAAGAATGTCTATTTTGCCGTATTTGTCAAGCGCCGTTTTTACATAGGCTTCCCTTGACTCCTTTTTGCTTAGGTCGCCGCTGAAATAGGTAAATTCTCCTTCAATTTCTCTTGGCATTTCCGGCAAAACATCCATACCGACTACCGCTATGCCGTTTTCAAGCAGCTTTTTCGCCACCGCATAGCCGATACCACCGGCAACGCCTGTTACAAGTGCTGTTTTCATAGCTCACATTCTCCTTAAAACAATTTTTATTTTTTGTGTTTTAGCAGCTTTAAACCCGAATTTAACACATTTAATTTTATCGGTTTTCCAATTATTCATAAGTGCCTTTTCATTGCCGATATCGACAGTTTCAAGCGATATTTCACACTTAATATCACTTTCCAAAATGAATTGTCGGTCAATCAGCACGGCATTTTCCGTTATTTCAACATCAAAAGGCGTAATAAACCGCTCGCAAACCGTATTATCACCCTTTGAAAATTCAAAATTATCTGTAATTTCAACGCCATCTTTTATAAATCCGATTTCTCTTTCAAGGTTACTTAGCAAAGCACTTTCGGCATAAGCTTTAGCGAAAGAAATTTTAGTTTTCTTATCTGAAAAAACGAACTTATCTGCCCTGAAAGTTATTCCGCTTTGCTGCTGTTGGCCGTTAATCTGCGGCAAATTATGCCACAGCGACTGCATTGCCCAGATTTCATAACGCTTGTCTGAAAAGGTTTCCTTTGTATAAGTCGGTCTGCCCGGGTCAATAAGTATCGGCACATTTTCAAAGCATGCAATAAAACTTCCCACATCATTATGATTATGGTTTTCTTTATTATGGCCGCCCTTTGCGGCATAGTACCAACCATTCTGCCTTGCAAACGCACATTGCAAATCGGGCAAAATACATTCATCGTCCGGCACATAATCGTCAAGCGAATCAATATCCTTTTCGTAAATAAGTGTAAATAAT
Source organism: Acutalibacteraceae bacterium (assembly GCA_050946805.1). Taxonomy (GTDB): domain Bacteria; phylum Bacillota; class Clostridia; order Oscillospirales; family Acutalibacteraceae; genus UBA737. The sequence continues at coordinate 7,008 of JBMNVM010000054.1, forward strand.
CCGTACTTAACACGATTGCAATTAAATCCGCCGATTGTCTTGTCCCGCTGAGCTTTGAGCGTTTTTGCAAAGCTTGCAAGTTTTAAATCGTTTATGCGTTTTCCGAAAAGGTAAACAAGTCCCGTAATATCGTATTGCTTGAGCTTTGAACCGCCGTCTGCGAAATTCACAACAAAGTCGGAACCTATGTATACTCTATAGATATATTTTCCTATGTTTTTAAGCTTTTCATCACTGAAGAAATTTATTTCCCCGTTTGTCGCGCGGTAAAGCTGCTCGCAAAATTCAAAAAGCTTAGCCCCGGATGCCGTCCAGTAGCTGCTGCCCTCATCGCAGCCGCCGTCATCAGGTAGCGAATCATAGTATCTTTGAATTTCGTTAAACATTTTCTTGAGCGCGGTATTAAAGACTGTGCGACGCTTTTCTGTTATAAGTAAAACCGTCAAAATATTAGATATTATCCACGGGTTCCAGTTATTTATATCACCGTCATAATATCCCATCCACCAAAAATCGGTGTGCTGCAGATAGGGTGCTATAATGCGCCGCTGTGTCTCATATTCCACTCGCTCCAATATTTCGGGGCAGTAATTCATTAACTCATCATACAGCAAATAGTATGTAACCGCCAAAAGCTCTGCGGCTTGTGCGGCATAAATATCCACGTAATGGTTTGTCGCGCTGGGTATATTCTGCCCATTGCTAACGGGCGGATGATGGGCGGAAAGTCCCCAGAATGTCTCTTCGCAGATTGTGAATATTCCGTTTACAATGTCGGGGAGAAATCTGCCTTTATACTCCATAAGTTCGCCAAAAACCAGAGAAATCAACCCGGATCGTCTGTCCATATGGGGTTTTTCCTGCTTGACCCTATTTCCCTCTTTCATAAAGGCCATATAATCTGTAGCCTTTATTTGCGGCCAAGTAAAATCAAGAAACCTTTCTGCCCGTTTTATGACAGAAGGATTATGCCTCTCATCCCAGAATTTTCTATCCTTTGCCGGCGGGAACAAGGGAAACGAAAAATCGACATTTTCAATACCGTTTTTATTCAGCCACTCTTTAAACATAGCATATTATCCTTTGCACAGCTTATTGTAAATAGGTAAATATACTTCCCTGTCGCGAATAACACAGCCGGGGGTTCCGCCCGGTTTTCTCATAATTTCGGTGCATTTTGAGCAGCAAATACAGCATTTTGATTTATCCATTTCTCCTGTTTTCACAATATCCTTCGCAAAATCAGGATAGGCAAAGATGGTTCTGCCAAAGCCCGCGAAGTCAAACTTGCCGTTTTGTATATATGCTGCCACAACATGGGGTGCCGCAACACCTAAGAAGGAGACCGCGGAGCAGATTATTGCCATTTCGGGCACCTGTTCCTTAATATAAGCGGTGCCTTCAAGGATGCGTTTTACCCCTTCAAGCGGGTGCTCCTCCACCTCATACGGCCCTACGGCAAACGGGCGGTTTACATGGGGGTTGAAGTATGGGTTGCCCATTGTAATATTTAAAATGCGGACCCCTAAAGAATAAAGTTCTTTAACAAGCCAGACAGTCTCGGTCAAATCCATATCGGTGCCGCCATCCTTCGAAACACCGAAACCGTACGGATAGGGAAAACCGTCATAAGCGTTAAGTCTGCTTGAAACGATAAAGTCTTTCCGGCAGCTTTCTATCGCTCCCTTTACGCTCTCACGAAGCAGCCTTGTGCGGTTTTCAAGACTTCCGCCGTACCTACCCTCGCGGTTGTAGGCGGAAAGCAGCTCGCTGTTTAAGTACCTGTGGCAGCATTTTATGTCCACACCGTCAAATCCCGCCTTTTCGGCAAGAACGGCGCCCTTTATCAGCGCCTCGCCGACACGGTCCAAATACTCGTCGGTTACAATCCTGTCAGGGGAAATCGGATTGTCCTTTTCGAAAATCGGGTTGTTGTAGGCAATAAGCGGCTCCGGTACACCGCTCGGTTTTGAATATCTGCCCGAATGGGTCGCCTGCATTATGACAAGCGGCTCCGCTCCGTTTTCCTTTAATGCCGTTTCCTTTATAAGTGCAACCTCTCTTTTAAAAGCATCAAGCGTATTATCATTTATGTAAAGCTGACGAGGATTAGCTCTGCCCTCCTCCATTACGGCGGTGGCCTCAAACCAGATAATTCCTGCGCCGCCCTTGGCAAACCTTTCATATCGTCTTTTAGTCAGTACATCCGGCTCGCCGTCGGGGGTGCCGTCGCACCCTTCCATCGCCTGACAGGCAAGACGGTTAGGAATGGTTTTATTCCCGAGTTTAAACTCCGAAGCCAGAACTGACGTATCGTCCGAAAAGGGAAGATTTACCGACAGTTGGCTGTTTTGCGCCATAAATTCTTCCTTGCTTGTATAAACCTTTCTTGTCATATTATCACTCCTTAAAGAACATTATAGTTCCTAAGTATTCATTTTACTATAATTATACTGCAAACCTCTATGTAAATCTTGCAAAATTTCAAAATTATGTTATTATTAGAAAGGAGGTGCCGATATGGGTTCTGTATTACATTCCGCTTACTTTTCGGGAGATATTTCCGAAAAGAAAAATCACTACCACGACTGTCACCAGATAATTTTTATAAAAAAAGGCCGAATTGGCATTACTATTAACGGCGCCGAATTTACCGCCGGAACCAACGATGTTCTTATCTTCAGCCGATATAAAAATCACTCGATTGATATTTTGTCAAAGGAATATGAAAGATATATTTTAAGGGTTAGTCCCTCC
>JBMNVM010000055.1:0-9633 GCA_050946805.1 Acutalibacteraceae bacterium
AAAAAGCAGGTGCGGTGGATGAATACATCGCCGCACAAATAGAAGATGTTCAACCGTTGTTGCAAAAAATACGCGAAACAATAAAAAGCGCTGCGCCGGGCGCAACCGAAAAAATTTCATGGCAAATACCCACCTTTTGGCAGGGCGAGAATTTAATACATTTTGCGGCCTTTAAAAAGCACATAAGCATTTTCCCGGGCGGAGAGGCAACCGGAGTTTTCGCCGAAAAATTAAAAGGCTACAAAACATCAAAAGGCACAATTCAGTTTCCGCTTGGCAAACCCATAGATTATGACCTGATTGCCGAAATTACACGCTGGCGGGTGTCACAGGTTCAAAAAAAGCGTAGAAAGGGAAAATAAAATGCTTGATTTTAAAAAAGAATTTAAAGATTTATATAATCCCAAAACAACACCGTCAGTGGTTGACGTCCCCGAAATGACCTTTATAATGGTTGACGGAAAGGGCGACCCCAACACAAGCGAGGAATACCAAAAGGCGGTTGAGCTTTTGTATGGGCTGTCTTATGCCATAAAAATGGGCAACAAGTCGGTTTTGGAGTATGTAGTTCCGCCGCTGGAGGGCTTTTGGAGCCTTGATGACAAGGATTTTAAGGGCGGCGGTGCCGCAATTACCGATAAAAGCAAATTTATATGGACCATGATGATTCGCCAGCCGGATTTTGTGGATAAAGAGGTTTTCGAGCGTGCAAAAGAAACACTTAAAAAGAAAAAGCCGAAGCTCGACCTTTCTCTTGCCCGCCTTGAAAGAATGACAGAAGGACTTTGCGTGCAGGTTATGCACATAGGCTCGTATGACAGCGAGCCCGAAACAATAGCGGCGCTCGATAAGTATGCGTTAGATAACGGATTCACGCCCGACATGGCAGGTAAGCGCCGGCACCATGAAATTTATCTTTCCGACCCGCGAAAAACAGCGCCGGAAAAACTTAAAACGGTTATCAGACATCCTATTAAAAAACTGTAATGCGATAATATAAAAGGGAGGGCAGATGTTGCCCTCCTTTTTAATTCTTTAATAATTGTAATGACTTACCTGCTCCATCGCGTCTTTTCTTGTTTGGTGAACCGTACCATACGGATGCTGCGGCGGTGCGTAGATCGAGAATAGCTTTAAGGGCTCACGGCCGGTGTTAAAGAGGTTGTGCCATGTTCCGGCAGGGATGATAATTGCATAATCCGCGTAAAATCTTCTTTGGTAATTAAGATTGTCCCTGCTGCTACCCATCATAACAATGCCTTGGCCTTCTTCAATGCATATGAACTGATCAAGATTAGGATGTATTTCAAGTCCTATATCCTCCCCAGGGTTAATGCTCATTACGGTAAGCTGGAGGTGTGTTCCTGTCCATAAGGCGGTTCTGTAATTTTCATTTTGCGATGCCGCGTTTTCAATATTGATTACAAAGGGATTGGGGCCGTAATCGTCTGTGCGGGGTGAAAAGTTGGAGTAATCGATATCACTCACAGCATTATTAAAGTTATTATTGTCGTTTGGGTATGTGTATGCATTGTAATACCCCATAAAACTTCTTCCTTTCCTTTTTATATTTATCAATAACATAGTATGCCTAACATTTGTAAGGTTGAAATTTTTATACAAAAAGGAAGGGATGGGTATTTGTATTGTAATTCGTATTACGGCAGAAAAAATTTAAAATAATAAAAATTTAAGTTCTAATTATCGGTTTTAGGCAGCATTACTTCAAAACAACTGCCGCTGTCTATTTTGCTTTCCACCGAAATTTTACCGCCATGAGCCTCTACAATCGACTTGACTATCGCAAGACCTATGCCCGAACCGCCGGTATTCCGGTTACGTGATTTATCCGCCCGGTAGAAACGTTCAAATATGAAGGGCAGCTCCTCCTTTGGTATTCCGATTCCGTTATCCTGAATGCTAAAACCTACAGAATTGGTTGTTTCGAATATATTAATGTTAATCTCTCCGCCGTCTTTTGAATATTTAACAGCATTGGAAAGCAGATTGATTACCACCTGACCTATGCGGTCGGCATCGGCTTGAATATCGCGGCAGCCTCCTGTGATTGAAAGCTTAAGATTTTTATCTTGAAGTGCAACATCAAAGCTTTTGGCTACCCTGTTTATAATATCGGCAAGATTTATTGGTGTTTTGTTAAGTTTAAAATTTTTGCTGTCGGTTTTGTGTAACTTTTCAAGGTCGCTGACTAATTTGCCGATTCGCTTTATTTCATCGTTGCAGTCTTCAAGCCGCTGCTTTGTCGGCTCCCAGATACCTTCAATCATGGCCTCAATGTGGGATTGAAGTATTGCTATCGGGGTTCTAAGCTCATGGGATACATCCTCGGTAAGCTGGCGGCGCAAAATTTCTTGATTTTCCAGAGAAAACGCCAAATGATTAATGGAGGAAATGAGCATATCTATTTCCTTTGTATCGGTTTTTTCGTCAATCCGCTCGGCATAGCTTCCGCCGGCTATTTTTTTTGTGGCGTTTACGGTTTTTAAAATCGGGCGGCTTATTCTTTTTGATATGAAAAAACCGATAATCACAGACAAGATTAACGAAAAAATTCCCGTGAGTATTAAAACGGTATTTAAAGCGTTTAGGAACTTAAAATCGTTTTGGCTTAAAAAATACGGGCCGAAATAGCTGATTTTCACAAAACCCAAGGTTTGATTATATGCCGTGAGATTATAGGTTTTGGAGGTAAACTCGCCGTTTTTTAGCGGATAGTTTTCCTTCATTCGTTTTGATATATCCTCCATGACCTGCGAACACAGGCTCATATCATGGCTTTCGGCATCCCAAATGGGGGTATTATCGGTATCAAACACCTTGATAATATACCCCTCATAAAGTGCCGACATGCCGATTGTATGAATGAAATCGGTGTTCCAGGTGTCGGCGTCTTTATCGTATTGACGGCTTAACGAGGCAACAATTTCGCTTTTCTTGGTCTCCTGCTGCCGCAGAATATAGTTTCTGAACTGCCTGTCGATAAATACGTTGGATAAAAAGCTGATAAGTGCTACGGTGATTAAGACCACCAGCGCGATTACGGACGACAGCTTTGTTTTTAAGGATAGGGTCATATCATTCGCCTCCAAACTTGTAGCCTATGCCGTGAACGGTAAGCAGGTATACCGGATTTTTCGGGTCGGTTTCGATTTTCTGGCGAATATTTTTAATGTGGCTGTCAATGGCTCGGTCATAGCCTTCAAAATCGTCGCCTAAAGCTATGGCAATTAATTCCTCGCGGGTGAAAACCTTGCTTGGGTATTTAACTAAGGCGGTCAAAATTTTAAATTCGTTAGGTGTAAGCTTTACATCGTTGCCGTTTTTCTTGACAAGATGACCCTCAAAGTCAATTTCAAGCTCACCGCCGTTAAAGGTGCATTTGCTGAACAGCGGCGCATCGTTTGCCCTTCGCAAAACGGCTTCAATCCTTGCGTTTAGGGCTTTTAAACTGAAGGGCTTTGTAATATAATCATCCGCGCCGATGGAAAGGCCTTCGAGCATATCGTCCTCCTTAACCTTCGCGGTAAGCATTATAATCGGCACCCTTGATTTTTTCCTGATGGTTTTGCAAATTTCTTCGCCCGAAATACCCGGCAGCATTAAATCAAGTAAAATAAGGGATATAATCTCACGGTCGAATATTTTAAAAGCCTCGTCCGCGTTTTGCGCCGTAAAGACAGTATAACCCCTGCTTTCAAGATAGGCTTTTACCACTTCAAGGATTTTTTGCTCATCATCAACTACAAGGATCCTTTTTGCCTGATTATTCATGTATTTACACCTGCCTTATAAAAAAAGTGCGCGCAAACCCTAAATTTAGGGGTTTTGCACGCACCCTTTTGATTATAACACATCATACCCCTGATCTTCAATTTCGTTTTTTATGGCTTCAAGTGTTACCTTTGCGGGGTCGTATTCGACGGTTACGGTTTTACCAGCCAAATCAACCGTTACGGCAGCTACACCGTCAAGCGCGCCTACTGCCTTCTTGATTGCGTTTTCGCAATGAGAGCAGGACATACCCTCAACTTTTAAAACTGCTTTTTCCATAAATTATATCCTCCGTTTTTATTTATATGGCTTAAATCTTTTAAGTCTTAGCGCATTTGACAATACCGAAACCGAGCTTAAAGACATCGCCGCGGCCGCGAACATGGGGTTAAGCAGCGGCCCGCCGAAGAGATACAGCAAACCCGCGGCAATCGGTATGCCGGCCACATTGTAGCCGAATGCCCAGAAAAGGTTTTGCTTTATATTGCGAATGGTGTTTTTGCTTAGGTGAATTGCCGTAGGCACATCCAAAAGGTCGCTTTTCATAAGCACAATTTCGGCCGATTCCATGGCAACGTCGGTACCCGAGCCTATGGCGATACCTATATCGGCCTGCGCAAGGGCGGGCGCGTCGTTAATACCGTCCCCCACCATGGCAACCCGTTTGCCTTCGGATTGAAGCTTTTTAACCTCATTGGATTTATCCTGCGGCAGAACCTCCGCAAGCACCCTGTTAATTCCTACTTGTCGGGCTATAGCCTTGGCGGTTTTGCGGTTGTCGCCGGTTAGCATAACCACCTCAATGCCCATGCTTTTCAGCCTATCAATAGCCCTTGCGCTGCTTTCCTTTACGACATCGGCAACGGCAATAATGCCGGCTATTTTATTGTTCATGGCAACATACATAGGTGTTTTGCCTTCATCCGCCAGCCGGTCGGATTCTTTTTCGAGTTCATTAAGAGCTATATTTCGCTCGTCCATAAGTTTGCGGTTGCCGATTAATGTGGGAATACCGTCAATATCCACCTCAATGCCGTGGCCGGGAATGGCCTCAAAGGCGGTTACCGGTAAAAGCTCAATCCCTTCTTTTTCCGAATACTTTACAATGGCTTCGCCCAAAGGATGCTCAGAACCCTTCTCGGCCGAAGCCGCAATCTGAAGCAAACGGGTTTCATCTATATCCGGTGCGGGTAAAATATCGGTTACTTCGGGCTGGCCTTCGGTAATCGTGCCTGTTTTATCGAAAACAATGGTATCAATTTTATAAGCGGTTTCAAGCGCTTCGCCGCTTTTAATTAAAATGCCGTTCTCGGCGCCCTTTCCGGTGCCTACCATAATGGCGGTTGGCGTGGCAAGACCGAGCGCGCAGGGGCAGGCAATTACCAGTACGGATATGAAAATGGTAAGCGCAAATGACAGCGACTGACCGCCTATAAGCCAAGCGGCAAAGGCGATAACGGCAATGGCAACCACAATAGGAACGAAGTATCCGGACACAATGTCGGCCATTTTCGCAATGGGCGCTTTTGACGTTTGCGCATCCTCAACCAGTTTTATAATCTGCGCAAGGGCTGTATCCCCGCCGACCTTGGTGGCCTTAAATTTAATCATGCCGTTTTTGTTAATGCTTGCGGCATATACCTTGTCGCCGGCCTTTTTGTCAATAGGCATGCTTTCTCCTGTAAGCATGGATTCATCTATTGACGTATGACCTTCCACGACCTCACCGTCAACCGGGATTTTTTCACCCGGCTTTACTAAAATCAAGTCTCCAATTTCCACTTCATCAATGGGCACTTCGATTTCTTGTCCGTCATGCAGAACTGTGGCGGTTTTGGGGGCTAATCCCATTAACTTCTTAATGGCTTCGGATGTTTTGCCCTTTGATACCGCCTCGAGCGACTTTCCAAGCAGAATAAGCGCAATAATCACGCCGGCCGATTCGAAATACAGCCCCTTGTGTACCATGCCGTGGTCTCCTGCCGCAATTTTATAGGTGGAGTATAGACTATATAAAACGGCCGCGGATGTGCCAATCGCAATAAGCGAATCCATATTCGGGCTTCGCTGCAACAGCGCCTTAAAGCCCACGGTGTAGAACTTGTATCCGGCGACAATAATGGGAATCACCAGAATTATTTGGGTTACGGCATAAGACAGAGGATGATGCATTGGATTTAAAAATGCGGGGACGGGGAGGGTTACCCACGGCACCATAGGAGCCATGGCAAGATATAAAAGGGGAAGCCCGGAAACGGCCGCCACTATAAACCTTCTCCAAAGCGTTTTAATTTCCTTTTCCTTTCGCAGCTTATCCTCATCCACCGCGTATTTATTCTTTAAATTCAACGGTTTGTAGCCTAATTTTTCAATTACCTGCTTTAACAAATATAATCTTGTAAGCTCGGGGTGATATTCAATCACGGCCTTTTCGGTGGCGAAGTTGACCGATACATTTAAAACCCCCTCGGTTTTGCCAAGTGCCTTTTCAATTCTTGCGGCACAGGCGGCGCAGGTCATGCCCTCAATAGGTATGGCAACCTTGTTAGTCTTTGAAGGTAATTGGGCGCCGTAACCGAGCTTTTCAATGGTTTCGTTTATTTCTTTTAAGGTAACGGCTTTATCGTCAAACTCGACCGATAATTTTTCGGTTGCAAAATTGACCGCTGCGCTGTCCACACCGTCAAGCCTTCCGACCGCTTTTTCAATTCTTTTGGCGCATGCAGCGCAGGTCATTCCGTTTATTTTCAAGGTTTCTTTCATGCTTTTCAAACCTTTCTTTTAATATTTCCAGTTAGCAAATATTTCCCTGTATTCGTTCAAAAATTCTTTGGATATTGTAATGTCGGTTTCGGTTTCGGTTTTACCGTCCGCCGTAATCGGCACAGGATTGCAGCCGCCACGCGTTACCTCAACATCATCGGTTCCAAAGCGGTTGCCGCAGTTTTGGCAGACAAGGGCGTTTCCTTCCTGAAGATAGTATCCTCTGCCGGAGCTAAAGCATACCTGACAGGTGTTGAATGCGGTGCGAATCGACCCGTCCGATGCTTTGACAGCCAAAACCTCCAATTTTGTACCTTTAATGTTTACGGGATAAAACTTTGCAATGTTTGTAATCTCGCTTTTTTGAATTACAAGGTCGGTGTCTTTAACCACGGCCTGATTGCCGGTATCTCGAATTTTTGCATCATTCTTTGAATTGCCGATAATAAGCACCGTGGCAATCACTAAAACCGCCAGCGCCGAAAGTGTAATTGCGGCAATTTTGAAAAGGTTAAATTTATTATATGTGTTTTTTGTATTAGAAGTCTTATTATTTGCCTTTCGCTGAAGGTTTTTGTTTTTTGACATAAATATTATTCCTTTCTTTAATTATATAACAAAATTTACTAATGGCAAGCAGGCAATGCATCGATATCCTCAAAATTCCGAATTGTGGGGACAAATTCGCCTATTTGTGCCTTTATTTTTTCAATGTCAATCTTATTTATATCCTCAACCACCTTAACATAACCGAAAAAGGAATTGTTTAAGGTTGTAAAATCAAAATCCTCCCCGGGATATAAATATATATTGTTCTCTCCCGCTTTAATCTCCACCTGTGCGTAATACTTTGGGAAAACCAATGTTTTATTATTTTCGTTAATTTCCACGCCGTTTATATTAAATACCGTTTCAAGGTCTTTTTGCATTACAATCACCGCCGGGGTAAAACGGTCGGCAACCATATCTATTGATACAGTCTGCTTGCCGTCCTTTATTTCGGCAATCGCAACGGTATCGACCGGAATTTTGTAGTTTGATTTTTGTTCGGCAGGGGTAGATACTTCGCCGTTTTCAGTATCATCCACCACAGTTATGCTGCTTTTTATCATTCCCATCCAGCAGCTATATGGGAAAATACCGCTTTCATTTGGCGTAAATTCAATAACGTTGTCGCCTATATCAAGCTTTTTCTCTATGTTAAAGGCCGGAATAAATATTTCATTGTTGCAGCCGTTAACAGAACCCTTTTCGGCTTTTATTATCCATTTTACGGGAATGCCTTTTTTTACTGTAATTGGCTCGTAGCTTCCCGGGTAAAGGGTGGTTGTAACCGTTTGAATATTGTCCGAAACCTTGGCGATATTTGCGTTATCATCATTTTCTTTGGTTCCGACAATGTTTTTAAGAGATATTCCCGACAGTGTCATTCCATTTCCGAACATTGATACACCCAAAATGACGACCAGCAAAGCGCTTGCCGTCATCATTTTACGGGTGAATTTTCGGCTTAAAAACGTGCTTAAAGCTCCAAGACCGAACATTAAGGGTACCGTTCCCAAGCTGAAAAGCAGCATGGAAAGTGCGCCTTTTAAGGGCGAGCCGGTAGAGAGGGCGTAAATTTGCATGGCCTGAAGCGGTCCGCAGGGCATAAGTCCGTTTAGCAGCCCTACAACAAGCGGGCCTTTGCCGCTTTTTTGTTCATTAATTTTTCTTGCAAAAATTTTAGGCATTCGAGGATTTAATCTTCGCAAAAATGGAAAAACACCAAGCATATTAAGACCCATAATGACCATAAATACTCCGGCGACAAGCTGAACAATACCCTTTAAAGCACCGGTAAACCCTACAACCGAACCGATGGCGCCGACAATTCCGCCCACCACTGTGTAGGAAATTACTCGGCCTAAATTGTACAAAAAGCTGGGGTAGAGTGCGGCAAATCTGCCTTCGCCGTTTTGCGCCCTCACGCTTTGCGGCACGCACTGGGAAAGATTTATGCCGCCGCACATAGCCACACAGTGCAGGGAAGTAAGCAGGCCGATTACAAACAACATTCCGTACCCTGTATTTTTTGTTGCTTCGGGGAAGATATTGAAAATGTTAAGAACACCGAAACGGTTAAAAATCATATAAAGGGCAAGCAGTATTACCGAAACACCTAAAATTTTTGATATATCGGTTTTTGGGGTTTTTTGGTTTGTATTTTTTACAACCTTATAATCAAGCTCTTCTATAATCTCAATAATTTTTTCAATGTTTATTAAATTTTCATCATAAGTGATGTTAGCCGTGCCGGATGTAAAGCTGACCAAAACATTTGTAACACCCGTTGTGCTTTTCAGCCGTCTTTCAATTCTGTTTTGACAGTTTACGCAGGTCATGCCGTCAATTTTCAGTGTCTGCGAAAGCATAGCCAACCTCCTTTATTTACTTCTCTTGAATACTACCAGTTTAATATGTAGATTTTATGTAGAAACATGATTTGAAAATATTTTTAATATAAAAACTTGATAAAATTATGCAAAAAACGCTTCTGCAAAAAGCAGAAGCGAAAATGTATACATATTAATGCCCGAATGGCTAATACCTTGTAAACCGAGGGCGGTTTCAACGACCGGAACCGCCCATTGTTTTTCGACATTAAAGATAGTATGTTGCTTAAAGTAAAAAGCTTTATATCTTATAGATTAAATGGTTTATCTATTATCTCAACAAAAAATGATTGACTATTGCTTGAATAATTCCGCCGGCATTTTTTTAACCAGCTTTTTTTGGCCGAGAAGTGTATAGATACATACAAATATCGTAAAACATATTCCAAGGGCAACAAGGGAAATAAAAGGAAATCTGAAATTAACAAACGACATATCCGGTATTATATGAGGCAAAGAGATTATAAAGCAACCTGTTATTAATAACGAAATTAAAAACGCTGCAAATGAAATAGCTAAAGAATCAAACCATAAAGTGAATAATACTTCTCTGTCGGTTGCTCCAAGGCTTTTAATAATTGCCACTTCTTTTTTACGCTCTAATACTGCAATTTTAGAAAAAGAACTCAACATTGCAATAGAT
>JBMNVM010000056.1:0-9516 GCA_050946805.1 Acutalibacteraceae bacterium
GCGATTATTTGGCGGAATGGGACTATTCTCCCTGCGATTGCGTAAAACGAATTTCAACTAAATTCTGCGGATAAAAAATCACCGAAGCTTAATTTAAGCTTCGGTGATTTTTTGCAATTTAAACCTTATATTTCCTCATCATTCTCCGAATTTTGCTCGTCTTCCCCGTTTTCTTTTAAAATATCGGTATTGATTTTAAATCCGCCTTCGAAATTCGGTTCGGGGTCGGTGATTTTGAACATGTCAAAATCAAGAATGCTTTTAGGCGGGGCATCCTCGTTTGGCGTTTCATATTCAGGCTGTGTTTCAGTCTGCTCCTCGATTTCCTGGCGGCGCCATTCTTTTAAGAGCATATCTCCCTCCGGATATACATTCTCCACAATGCGGCGGCGGCTGTAAATTGAGAAAGCGATAATATACAAAAGGAATGTAACAGCTGACAAAACAGTAATTTTAATGCCGGTTAAAAGTCCCGGGGTCATGTAGTTAAAGCGTATCACGCTGTCCCCCGCACCGACCTTTACGGCCATAAAGCCGACATTTACCTGTTCTATTTCCGTAGGTTTGCCGTTGACCGTTGCCGACCAGCCTTCGTCATAAGGCACCGAGAAGAAGACAAGTGTTTCCTTGTCCCTTCTTACCCTTGCGGTAAAGCCGCGATTGTCCACCTTAAAGTCATATGCCGCAGTAAGGGCGCGCTGTTCGCAGTCGTATTCGAAGGTTTCATTAGACAGTTCGAGCGACATACGCTTCTCTCCGTATGAGCCGGTATCCTCTATATCGAGTATATTTTCAAACATATAGCCATACTTTTCGATCTGCTCGTCACTTAAAAGAATAGCCTTAAGCATAAGATCAACCCGGGCTTTCGGGGAATAGGATTCGCAGAACTCGTTTGTCATATAATAATCATACGAAAAGCCGTACGGGATGAAGTTTTTATTTTCATAAATGTAATATCCGCTCTCGGTTTTAAGGTATTCATACCCATGCATTTTGGTTGTGAGGTTGTCCTCATTGATAAATTTATCCCCGTCCATGCGGTTAAGCAGATATTTGACCGATAAAAACGGTCGCAGCGACACATATTCTGTATCGGGCCGGCTGCCGACCGAACGCTCGACATCAATATAGCCGTAAAACTTGAATATCGAGGCCGGCACAACCGAATGGAAGGCGTTTATGCCCGGAAGTCCTAAAAACATTGAGGTGTTGTCCACACCGTCGTAGACATCCACCCTGAACTGGGTTTGATCCCCTAAATCCACCCTGCCTTCTATTAGGCTGTCAATCATAACCTCTTTAATTCTGTACGAATGTGAACGTCCGGTAGAAATAAATACGTTTCCGTATATTATTGAAATAATGCAAATACAAATTAACGCGGCTTTATAGAAGGTTGACGGGTTGTGCTTTTTGATTAATAACAGCAAGCCGAAGATAATTAACGAAACAAGGGCTATGGTGCAGGCCATAAAGAAGCGCCATTTGTAGGTTATGCTTCCGCTTTCGGTGTAAAGCCCTAATACAAATTTCTTGTCCGATACTTCTTGCGGGAAAAATCCGAAAACAAGGGTTACCGCAATAGTAATACCAAGCACCCATTTGTATCCGAAGGACCAGTTTACCGTACTGTCCTCCAAAAGTGAAACCGATGCCAGACAAATCATCAAAATAGGCATATAAAACCAGCGGGCGTAGTAGGAAGAATTGAAGGCGTAAAAGGCGCTGTTGAGAATCGGCACCATGGACATGAATATGCAAATGCCTATTAGTCTTCCAAGCCATGTCCTTTTGCGCTGTGAAAACCATGTGAATAAGCCGACCACGCTAAACAGCGGCAGCCACCCGCCAAGCGATGACCATTTAACATCGGCGTTCGGGAAAAAGACCGGACGCGCAGGAATATCCGGCGGGAAGAAGAAGCACTGCAAAACATTGGCGTAAATCTGTTCCTTGCCGTACATGATTGCGTTCCAGCCGGTAAGGAAATCGGTAACCCTGTAATTGTTGGCAATCGCAAGGTAGGACGGCAACAGCAAAATCGTTGAAAGTGCCAAACCGAGCACCGCTTCAAAAATAAGGGCGAAGAACCTCGGCCATTTGAAATTAAGCGCGCCGCTGAAAAGTCTTACAAAATAATAAATTATTGTGAAAACCACCATGCCGAAAAAGAAAAAATAATTTGCGATTGCGCAAAGGAATACCATCAACGCAAAGACAAAACGGCGGTTTTCGGTAATCAGCAGCTCAAGGCTTAGCAAAAGCAGCGGGAAAAGAATTATCGCTTCGTGAAAATGATTGAAAAAGATATTATAAATCGAAAATCCCGAAAAGGCATATAAAAGTCCGCCAAGCCTTGCCGGCTCGGGCGTTCTTGTGAATCTTCTGATGTAAAGGTAGGCGGTAAGCGCCGCGCAGGCGAATTTCAAAATGAGCAGCGGCCCCATAAGATACGGCACAAAGCTGTTGGGGAAGGGGATTGTCAGCCAGAAAAAGGGGCTGCCAAGCAGATAAAAGCTGTACGAACCTATGAAATTTGCCCCCAAGTCTGTAACCCAGCTCCAGAAAATATTACCTTCCCTTATGGCCTTGTGGCACTGCATGTAAAAGGGTATCTGCTGAACATTAAAATCCCCGAAGAAGGTAAAGTAACCTTCGGTCGTTATCATATAAGGGAGAAACAAAGCGGCAGCCACCGCCATGGCGATAAAAAAGGTGGAGAGGTATTTTTCCTTTTTCGGTCTTAAAACCGACGACTTCATGTAAGAAAATTCCATATCTTCGTGTCCTTTTTCAATATTCTCTTACTTGATATTATATCAGTTAATGGTATAATATTCAATAATATGAGAAAATTTTTCAAATTGGATGTGTAAATTATGCCAAATCACTTTTACGCCATGATGTCAAGAATGAAAAATATCTTCCGCTGGGGACTTATGCGCAACACAAGAAGGGAAAATTTAAGCGAGCACTCGCTTGAGGTCGCTCAGATTGCCCATGCGCTGGCCATTATAAACCGCAAGCGGCTTGGCGGCAACGCAAACCCCGAATTTACCGCCACTGCGGCCATATACCACGATACAAGCGAAATAATTACAGGGGATATGCCGACTCCCATTAAGTATTACAATGATGAGATAAAGGAAGCATACCATCAGATTGAGGCGGCCGCGCAAAACCAGCTTTCCGAAATGCTGCCGGAGGACTTCAAGGAGGATTTTGAGCGAATCTACAACCCCGACCCGCTGACCATGAAGCTTATTAAAGCCGCAGACAAGCTGTCTGCCCTTATTAAATGCATTGAAGAGCTTAATATGGGCAACAAGGAGTTTGCCGTTGCAAAAAAGTCCATTCAAAAGACAATACATGAAATGGACTGCCCCGAGGCGGAAATTTTTCTTTCGGAATTTATGCCCAGTTTCGAGCTGTCATTGGATGAACAAAGGGAAATTCTTTAATATAATCATAGGCTTTGCAATACTCTTTCCGGCATAGTAAAAACTATGCCTTTTTTAATATTTTTTCTCAAAATATTGTTGCATAATATTGACATTACTGCTATAATTAGTGTAAAAGGGAGAGAATTGTTGGTTTTACGCGAAACCTTGTTTTCTCTTATCACAGACCTGAAGGAGGTGCGTATAATGTCAATTCCGTTTGTTGGGGGACTGGGGATAGGTACAGTATCTATCGGACTTATCTGTATTATAATTCTTTGTAAAATAGTAAGCGCTATATGCATAGCATCAGATAAAAAGAAATCCGATCAAACCACTACTGCCGCACCGTCGGCCCCCGCCGGCACGATAATTGAAAACCGTCAGGAATTAATTGCCGCAATTTCAGCGGCAGTGGCCGAAGAACTCGGCAAGGATGTTTCAGCAATAAGAATACTATCGTTTAAAAAAATTTAAAATCTATTGAAAAGGTGTTTTATAATGAAAAAATACAATGTAACTGTTAACGGTACCAAATATGAAATCACACTTGAAGTAATTGATGAAGCAATTAGCGGTTCTGCTGCCGCTCCCGCTCCTGCCGCGGCTCCTCAAGCTGCCCCCGCAGCCGCACCCGCTGTAGCTCCCGCACCTGCTGCGACCGCAAACGGTGAAACAATTACCGCCCCGATGCCGGGTAACATACTGGCTGTAAACGTACAGGTGGGCGACAAGGTTAAAAAAGGTGATACCCTTTTGATTCTTGAGGCTATGAAGATGGAAAACGAAATCATCAGCCCCTGCGACGGTACCGTCGTTTCGGTAAATACAACAAAAGGAGCTTCCGTTCAGACCGGCGCTGTTCTCTGTGTAATTGCTTAATTTGCGGTGAACAGTAAATTCTCATACACCACACTGAATTTTTAAGGAGTATGAACTATGGAAGCTATTTTAAACTTTATTAAACAAACAGGTTTTTATATGGTAATCAACGGTTTTCTGGCCGACGGCGGCTGGAAAAATCTTTTTATGATATGCGTATCTTTGCTGCTTTTATGGCTTGCCGTCAAAAAGCAGTTTGAACCGCTGCTTTTAATCGGCATTGCCTTCGGAATGCTTCTGTCCAACCTGCCCGGCGCAGAAATGTACCACAGCGAATTATGGTCAAGACTTATGGCAGGCGAAATCGGATACGGCGATATCTTAAAGAGCGGCGGTCTTATTGATATTCTTTACATAGGTGTCAAAGCAGGTGTTTACCCCTGCATTATCTTTATTGGCATAGGTGCCATGACCGATTTCGGTCCGCTTATCTCCAATCCTAAATCGCTGCTGCTTGGCGCCGCGGCTCAATTAGGAATTTTTATTACATTTGTCGGCTGCGTACTTTTGGGATTCCCGCAGGAAGCCGCTGCCTCCATCGGAATTATCGGCGGTGCCGACGGCCCGACCGCAATTTACACAACCACAAGGCTTGCGCCAAGTCTTCTGGCTCCCATCGCCGTTGCGGCGTATTCCTACATGGCGCTTGTTCCCGTAATTCAGCCGCCGATTATGAAACTGCTTACAACCAAAAAAGAACGTGCTATTGTCATGAATCCACTGCGTGAGGTTTCACAGCGCGAGAAAATCATATTCCCGATTGCCGTAACAATCTTCGTGGCGTTCCTCGTTCCGTCTGCAACCCCGCTTGTAGGTTCCCTTATGCTTGGCAACCTGTGGAAGGAATCGGGTGTTGCCGAACGTCTTTGTAAAACAGCGCAAAATGAGCTTTTAAATATTACAACCATATTCCTTGGAGTATCGGTTGGCGCCACTGCAACGGCAAGTGCATTTTTAAATCTTGACACGCTTAAAATACTTGCCATGGGCGTTGTGGCATTCGGTTTCGGCACGGCCGGCGGTGTGCTGCTTGCAAAGTTTATGAATCTTTTCACCAAAAACAAAATCAATCCCCTTATCGGCTCTGCGGGGGTTTCGGCAGTACCGATGGCCGCGCGTGTCTCGCAGATTGTAGGTCAAAAGGCCAATCCTTCAAACTTTTTGCTTATGCACGCTATGGGGTCGAACGTGGCAGGCGTTATAGGCTCGGCAATTGCCGCCGGCGTTCTTATCGCACTGTTCGGTTAATTGCTGTTATACAAAGGAGATAAAAATGGAGAACAAAAAGCTGTTTATAACTGACACTATACTTCGTGACGCGCACCAGTCGCAGGCCGCAACACGAATGAGAATTGATGACATGATACCGGTACTTGAAAAGATTGACAAGGTAGGCTACTGGTCTGTCGAGTGCTGGGGCGGCGCCACTTTTGATGCTTGCATGCGTTTTTTAAACGAAGACCCGTGGGATAGGCTTCGCACCTTAAAAAAGCATATGCCTAACACAAAGCTTCAAATGCTGCTTAGAGGGCAAAACCTTCTCGGCTACAAGCACTATGCCGATGATGTTGTTGAAGCCTTTGTCGCAAAATCCATTGAGAACGGTATTGACGTAATCCGCATTTTTGATGCGCTCAATGACGTGCGCAATATCGAGCAGGCAATGAAGGCCTGCAAGAAATACGGAGGGGTTTGCGAGGCTGCGTTCAGCTATACCCAAAGCCCCGTTCATAATGAGGAATATTTTGTAAAACTTGCGAAAACCCTTGAAAATATGGGAGCCGATGTTATTTGCATTAAAGACATGGCAAACCTTCTTCTCCCCTTTGATGCATATTCGCTGGTTAAAAAGTTAAAGGAAAATGTAAAGGTTCCGATTCATCTGCATACACATAACACCACCGGTACAGGCGATATGACCTACCTTATGGCGGTACAGGCCGGTGTTGATATTGTCGACTGTGCACTCTCACCCTTCGCAAACGGAACCTCCAACCCCTCTACCGAGGCTTTGGTAGCAACACTTAAAGGCACCGAAAGGGATACCGATCTTGATTTGGCCGCCTTAAGCGAGATTGCCGCCCATTTCCGCAAGGTTGCCGACAAAATGAAGGCCGAAGGCACACTTGACCCCAAGGTTTTGAATGTTGATGCAAAGGCGCTTATTTATCAGGTGCCCGGCGGAATGCTTTCAAACCTTTTGTCCCAGTTAAAGCAGGCAAATGCCGAGGATAAGTATTATGACGTTCTTGCGGAAGTTCCGAGGGTTCGTAAGGACTTCGGATATCCTCCGCTTGTAACGCCTACCAGCCAGATTGTCGGAACTCAAGCGGTTTTAAACGTTCTTGCGGGCGAGCGTTACAAGATGGTTACCAAGGAATCCAAGGCGCTGCTTCGCGGCGAGTACGGAAAACTGCCGGCCGAAGTAAATGCGGAGGTTCGCAAAAAGGCCATAGGGGACGACAAGGTCATCACCTGCCGTCCTGCCGACCTTTTAAAGCCGGAGCTTAAGGCATATGCCGAGGAAATGAAGCAAAAAGGCATTGGCAAGAGTGCTGAAGATGTCTTAAGCTATGCCCTCTTCCCGCAGGTTGCCGAAAAGTTTTTTGCTATCCGCGACAAAAAGGAAGATGACGAAAACACAGTAAGAAATCTGATTGTCGAAGATCTTTCAGTATAACCTAAAAACGGGCTGTCAAATGCAGCCTGTTTTTTGCAAGAAAACATAAAAACTTTAATTATTATTTTTTTACATCACTGTATATAAAACCAGCATTTCACGAATACGGCTGTAAATGTCATACGCGGTTTCGGCCGGCAGCGGATTTCTACCTTTGCCGATTTCCACGGTAAAGCCCGGCCTTGCAAACTCTTTTATGAACCAATCCTTGAATCCTCCTCCGGTTGCAAGTGCAATCGGGGCATCCAGCGCGTAACCGCTTGAGGTTGCCATTATTTCCGCCATTTTACGAGCTTTCGGGGGAGTTCTGTCGCCGAAGTTCCAGTATATTACTTCTCCCTGTGAATGAAGCGCCATGCAATGTCTGATATTCGTTTTCTTGCAAAGCTCCACCAAAGCCTTTGTTTCGGGCTCGCTGTGGGATCTCTCTCCGCCGTAGCGTGTCGGCCCCGGCCCTAAAATGCCGTTCTTTTTTTCGGTTTCCCGAAGCGCTTCCCAGCCGGCATCGAAATTGTGGTTAATATCAACACCGCGAAGATTAGCGTTCCAGTGGGCGAAATCCCCTTTGCAGAGATTGCATATTTTGGCCGCTTCCGAACCGCAGGCCTTTGCCCCTAAAAGTGAGATGTCGCAGCCGTCCGGATTAACACAGGGGACAAAAAGCACACCCCTGCCGGTAAGAGCTTTGCGCACCTTAATTCCTGCCAAAAAGCCGTCATTTTTAATGGCACGGCAAAGTTCTTCTATGTACATCAATGTTACTGTAGCGGTTATCCGTTCACTACCATGGAAGGCAGCGGCTATCAGACAATATGTATCGGACGAACCGATTCGCAAGGCTTGTATATCCTTACCGCCGCAGCTTTTCCCGATAACGCTGCTTTTAATAAAACCATACTCTTTGCAAAGCGCGTTTATCACTTTTTTGCGTTCAAAATAATCGTATTCTTTCGAAGTTACCAAGTTTCCCATAATTTTCATTCCCCCGATATTTTTTTGACTAATATATATATATTTAACCGAGGTGGAAATAATGAATTTAGAAGAAAAACAAATAAAATTTGGTTATATTTACAAGGGCAGAATAATAAACCTTCGAAAGGATGAGGCTTTGCTGCCCAACGGCCATACCGCAGTAAGAGAGGTAATTGAACACCCCGGCGGAGTTTGCGTTGCTGCGCTTTCGGATAAAAACGAGATACTGATGGTGCGGCAGTTTCGTTACCCGTACGGCGAGGTTGTTTTGGAAATTCCGACGGGGAAAATGGATATCGGCGGCGAGTCGCCGCTTGAATGCGGCAAAAGGGAGCTTCTTGAGGAAGCCGGCGCAGTGGCCGAGAATTTTTTCGAACTCGGCAAGCTGTACCCTTCGCCCGGCTACTGCGGAGAGATTATTTGGATGTACGGTGCCACCGGTCTGACTTTAGGCCAAAACCGACCCGACGAGGATGAATTTTTAACCCTTGAGAAAATACCCCTTGATGATGCCGTGCAAATGATACTTTCGGGCGAAATTAAGGATGCCAAAACCCAAGCGGCGGTTCTTAAAATAAAAATTTTGAAAGATAAGGGTATTATATAAACGACATTAAGGAGAAGTTATGTTAACCTTTGAAGATTTAAGAAAAAATCCCGAAATAAATACATACATTGAATCCGCCGACAGGGCGCTTGCCGCTTTGGGTTTTACCGAACACAGCTTCCCCCACGTTACAAAGGTGGCAAAGACCTGTAAATATATACTTGAAACTTTAGACAAAGACCCTCACAGTATAGAGCTTGCGCAAATCGCCGCGTATTTGCATGACATCGGCAATCTTGTAAACCGTGTAGAGCACTCTCAAAGCGGCGCAATTATGGCATTTAGAATACTTGACAATTTAAATATGCCGCCCGCGGATATCGCTACTATTATGACTGCCATCGGCAACCATGATGAGGGCACGGGTGTGCCTATTAACGACATATCGGCGGCGCTGATTCTTGCCGACAAGTCGGATGTGCGCCGGAGCCGTGTGCGCAACACCGACCGCGCAACCTTTGATATGCACGACCGTGTAAACTATTCGGTTAAAAATTCCCGTTTAATAATAAATGATGCCAAAACCGAAATACTGCTTAAATTAGAGGTTGACACCGAATACAGCAGCATTATGGAGTATTTCGAAATCTTTATGCAGCGCATGTTGCTTTGCAGAAGAGCGGCCGAAAAGCTGAATTTGGCCTTTAAGCTTGTAATAAACAACCAGCAGCTGCTTTAAAAATCAAACAAGTAAACTTTAATAAAGTCTAAAAACGCCAAAACCATACATTTTTAATTTGCAGCCTCCCGCTCACACACTTAATATTAACAAAAAAGACATCCCCTTTAGAGTCGTACTCTAAAGGACAGTTCTTTCGAAGGATATGGCATAGCCCACACGGGCTATGCCTTTTTCCTTTATTCAAGCGGATTTCAGCGGTTTTTCTCGCATTTCTTCCATCGCCGCAATCAGTTCTTCTTCGGTAGGA
>JBMNVM010000057.1:0-9065 GCA_050946805.1 Acutalibacteraceae bacterium
CAAACTCAAAAGCACGGTAAATGCCATACAGAAATAGTTAAAAAATGATATGAAGTACCGTACATACGTAATGAAATTCATAATAAACACCAATTCTTTCTAAACTGCTAAAAGCAAAGATATAATAAACTACATCTGCAGTTTACCGTTATTCCTCGTTCATATCAATCGAACGATAAAGGGCATATTTTACTGCATCCGAGGCATATTTGTCATAGCCGCTAAGTACATCTTCAATTTCGGATATACTCACATTCATATCAATCAGGGCGTTCGCCGCCGTTTGACGAACCCACCACTCCTTGTCCTTTAATGCTTCTTTTATACCTTTTATAGAAGCGGATGTTTCAAATTTTTGTAGACCTTTGATCGCATTAGAACGCACAATCCAGTTTTTATCCTTTGCGGCAGTCAGGAGAGTATGCTCATATTTCGGATCTCCCAATCCACCGAGAGCCTTTACACAAGCAATTCGCATTTCATCATTTTTTGAAGCAGTTCCTACTGAATATATTGACTCAAACTGATGTAAACCATAGGGAGATATTGCTTTAATAACGACTACCTTCATGTACTCATCGCAATTTTTGAAAACAAGCGATGCCAGTTCCGAACGGTCACAGCTGAAATGGTCAAAAAGCTCACAGATGATTCGCGAGGAATATTTTTCATCTTTTTCAATTCTTAATATATATTCTGCAACGCCTTCCGCATAGCCAAGGCGCGCAAGTGCCATTGCGGCATTATAGGAGATATCTCTGTTGCCTGATTTTGAAAGCTCGTAAATATCGTTTAAGTAATCAAAGGCGTCAAAGTCGGCAAGCCGTCTGCAGGCATATCCGATTTTATGCTTGTCTCCGGATTTCAGAATATCCGCGAACAAACCTATGGGATTGAGTGTCTCATATACTCTATCAATAATTTCATGTTTATCCGGCAGCATTTCATCGTCACCGTATTCATCCCAAAAACAAAGCTGAGCATTGATGATTTCGAAGATTTTGGTATTGGTGCCCATCAGCTTTTTAAGGGATTCGATTTCATTTTCTCTGCTGCTTTCCGTAGGGCTGTAAACAATTCCCTCAACAATACAAGTACATTTCTGCGCCGTAACAGCATATTCGTTTTTCTTATCTTCCTGCTGTTTTGCGAGAACGGCAAGCCAAAGATATTCAATTCCGAGTATAAAAAGACAAAAAATGATACATAATACCGCAATCAATTCATATTGCATTGTTGCTTCACCTCCTCTTATTTGCGGTTAGTTTATTTAATAGAGTCATAATACTTTTTCACAATTGAAAAACTTTCTTTTTCTCGCATAGCATAAGAAACGGTTTCCCATGCCGTCCACTTATATGTTTTGTAGGAAGGATCCTGCTTTGTTTCGGGAAACAAATACAGCTGATCCTTGGTTTCTTTATCAGCAATCAACACAGACACAATCGCACCGTTTGTGCTGACTGTTTTTGCCTGACCGGAGATTTCACCTTCGTTGTTTATTACAATTTTTTGGGACGGATCCGTCACATTCAGCCAAGTCCACGGTATTCTTATGTAAACAGTGGAACCGGTCTGATAAAACTGATTGTCTCCGGATGAGAATCCACCGTAAGAAAACTTTGAAACAAGTTCATATTCACCCGAATAACTTTCCTTTGTCGCATAAAGACCGTTATTGCGATTATATGAAGGAATTACATATAATCCCGCCTCTTGCTTTCCTTCAAAGCGGATTACATACTCCAACCCCGAAAGAGAGGTAGGGGTAAACCCTTTGGCATAATAATAATCTCCGTCATTTCGTTGATAAGTATCAATGCCTATGAAAAGTTGTTCCGCCTTGTAATCAATTTCCCCTAAAAATTGAGCAGTAATATAAAAGTAACCTTCATTTGCAGAGAGAGAAAGCATCTGTATTCGGTCGTCGTCTGCAAGATTAATACCGGCATTTTCCCGCACTTCGGCGTCAAATGCAACAAGACCGCTTGTTTGCGTTGGATCGGCAACATTCTGCCACAAGCAATTATTTTCAAACGGAACCGTAAAAGGATACATTTCGTTTGAAACGGCGGACCAATCATCATTCAAATCAGCAACGATAGCACAGAGTACTCCCTCCTTATCAGTTGCCTTCAGGACAGAAACAGTCTGCTGCCCCTGTGATTTTTCGGTAGTCGCAGGAGAGCTTCCAAAGCCACAGGAGGAGGAAAATCCGACATCCGGTATAACCAATCGTTTGCCTGAAGCTTGATTGAGCTCTTTAATGACATCTTCATATTCCATATTTTTTTCTGCGGCAATGCGATTAATATCTCCGTAAGAAACCGACAGGAAAGAATAATAATCAAGACAGTTTTTATCAGTAATAATATCGGTGAGACTATATGCGTCTTCCGCAGAGAATGCGGTTCCCTTTACCGTTTCTGCAGATAGAGAAACACCGATTGGAATAATATCTCCGTAAGTCTCTTTGGCATAGGACTGAATTGTATCATAAGTAAAGGCGGCAGGACCTGCGTTACCGTTTCCGGAAGCATAGGTTCCCTTGTGAGTTCCGTTCTCGCCACGGATATCTACATTTATCGCCACAACATAATCGGTAAGATCTATAAAGTATTTTGCTGTTGTTTCTCCGAAATCAAAGCTACCTTTTCCGTGTAAAATATCTACAGCAGCTTTTAGCTTTTTCTGCCACTCGTCATCTGTCATATTTTCAGGTCTTACAACATTTTGCATAACATAGAGCACTGAGCCTTCCGAAGCTGAATTGTTTGCAAACACTGCTCTGTAAAATTCAGGTGGGAGAATATCCTTGGCATAAATACAGTCGGCGCCTATTTTTACTGCATATTCAATCAAGCTTTCATAAAAGCCGTAATTTCGTGAATACTCATTTTCACCGGGTTCCACAGCATTGATACTTACGGTATTCATCCCGATAATTTTTTCGGTTTCATCGGAAATCAGTTGAAAACCGTCATCGGTAACTCTGATTTCTCCGTGGTTTTCTACATTGTAACCGTCGTTTTCATGCGGTTCGATATCGGACAAAATTTTGACCATAAGAGGATCATAGAAATTCCAAAAAAAGTTTGATATATCGCCTTGACGGTCAAAGGCTATCCATCGATACACCGTGTCGGCAAACAAAAACCTGTTATAATTTTTGTGGTTTACATAGTCGTTGAAATCGCCCGCAAAATAATAAACCGGCGCTTTGCCTTCGGTATTTTTTCTGGAAATTGCGGCAAATCTCGGGCTTGTTAAAACGCCCTTTAATTTTTCCATACCGGTGGCGTTGACATCAAATTCAAAATTTGCAATTACTTCACAACCGTTATTAGGCTCAACTATTTCAAACCAGTTATAAAAATTAACCCTGTCACAACCCTTGAATTCTTTTTTATAATCATTATTTATGTAGATTTGTAACAGATTTTTTGATTCAAAATCTGTTTTTTGCTCAAGCACAATGATTTTATCGGCTGAAACAAGAATGATTCCCGGTCCCGAGAACTGCCATTCAACTCCTTCCTGTCTTTCGTACATCGGCGGTGCCCAATCCGGTACATCGGTGAAATCCTGCAAATCAAATACATACCGTCCTACCCAGCCGGTAGGTTTCACGCCGCAGATACTTGCAAGCTGTGAGTATATTGTACTGTCGAGATTGGAATTGAAAAGCTCCATTTCTGCAACGACTGTCGCACCGGTTTCATACGCATAGGAAATAACCGACATATCATCTACCGAAATGCCTGAACCTCTTGCGGTGGAATTATCATAATATCCATAAGTATCATCAACCGCACCGTAAACATCTGACACATACATAAGATCCGGCGAATAATCCAAACTTGAAAGATTTCTCTCACTTTGGATCATACCCTCTTCATCAAGCATAGGACCGAAATAGTCTTTCTCGGTATTATAATAATTTCCGTCTTCAAAAACATAGCGTTGTTGTTCTAACAGCCAGAAGAGCCCCTGATGTTTTCGGTAAACCGAGTCAATATTTATATCGTTGTTTTCTTCAACGGTAAGAATGGTTTTATCGAGCAAACACACATTCAGCTTCGTTTTCGGTTTAATGTACCAACCGATAAAGACAACGGAAACAATAAGTAAAAATACAGCTGGTATCAGAAAAAGCCACCTTGCCTTTTTCGGTTTTTTAATTTTTTCAACCTTGTTTTCGGTATTCTTTTCTTGCTCTTTGGAGGGATCGAAACGAATTTCACCTTCCGAAGCGGTAAATTCCGACTGATTTTGATTTACATTCTCACTCATCGTATTTTCTCCGTAACTCTACTTCTTATTTTATCCAAACACTCATGCAAAGCCGATACAACCTTCGGGTCAAACATTTTTCCGGACTCTTCATTGATATAATCAACGGCCGCTTCGAACGACCACGGCTCTTTATATGATCGCCTGGATGTAAGTGCATCGAGTACATCGGCAACCGAAACAACACGGGCATATTCATTTATTTGCTCGCCGGCTATTCCTCTATATCCCGAGCCGTCATATTCTTCGTGATGTTCTTTTGCGATAATGGAGGCAATCTCCATAAATTCGCCGCTGAAAACAGATAAAATATCATAACCGTACATTGTATGATTTTTTATGATTTTTCTTTCCTCCTCGGAAAGCAATCCTTTTTTATTGTTGATTTCATAAGGGATGGCTATTTTTCCGATATCATGCAGCATTGCGGCTTTGGAAACAGTGTTGCATATCGTTTGAGGATAGCCCATAGTTTCCAAGATGGTTTTTGTATTAAATCGAATGTTTTCAAGATGATCGGAATTGTTTCTGCTGGCGGTTTCGACATCGAGTGCAAGTTTTACAAAAATATCTTCTTGTGCTTGCAAAAAGTTCTTGCTGTTCATAAATCTGGAAACGGCAGCATTAACGCAACTGACAATAGTATCAAGGATGCCTTCGAAAAACAAATCAAGTCCGTCTCTTATGTTTTCAAAATGGAATATAATAAAAGGTTCATCGTTTTTTAACATAACAAAATCGAAATAGGTTTCGCTGAATAAACAAAAATGACCGTTATCCAAACATCTGTTTTCAATAGCGAGACAGTTTATATCCCCGTAGGACGGCGTACTGTAAATTTTACGGTAATTCGACATATCCTTTAACAAAACCGAAAATGCTATTTCCTTGTTTTCGCTTTCTTTGGATAATGTTCGGCAAAAATCACATATACCGTCTGCTACTATTTTGCACATTTCTATTTCGTTGTCCGCTTGCAGAACATTCTTTATCAGCTCCGCAATCATTTTAACGCAATTATCGTATGACCGTATCGTTTTTGTGGTTTCCCGTGGATTTTGATAGAAAATCCCCCTTGAAATGAAGGTGGCAAGCATAAAACATACGAAGAGAAACGCTCCGATAAGAGTACAATACCTAAAAGAGGTTCTGTAACGCAAGCTGAAGAACATACCGCTACCGAGCATATAAAACATGGCGAGGGTTATCAGCATAAAATAATTGCTTTTTGTGTACTGAATTCTCCTATTTAAGAGCCTGCGGTTCATGTTTGCCAAGCTTATTATTATCAAAACACCGAAAGTGCCCGACACACAAACCGCTAAATTGAGCAATGAAACCGTATTTACCGGAATTACAAGCAGAGAAAGAGTGATGTATACAAACAAATAAAACCACATCTTTTTGGTTTTTATTTTCAAGATCCACATTACGGCAAACAGAAAGACTGCAATGCAGAGATTTGTCATTGCTATCGTAATATTATAAAATTGCGGAAAGTTTAAAAGGTAGGAGCTATGTGATAAAGCTGTTGTCAGAACGGTAGCGGTGTATACAAACAGCAAAAAAAACATAATGGAGAGCTGTGTCTTTCTGTGCTTAACTATACGCATAATAAAGGCAAACGCCAGCACCGCAACACTTATAATAGCCAGTACAATGGCAAAAATAATTCCGTTGCTCATAGAAAAAGAGGGATGTCGTCCGTCAAGAGAAAGATAGGCGCTTACTTCCGCCGAAAACGGCAAGCACATAGATACTTCCACAAGTTTTTCGTCATTTGATGGAGATATAACGACCGCATTGTATGTATTTCCTACATATTCACTGTCGCCGTAATGGTTGTTATACACTTCATCGCCGTCAATAGTTATTTTTATCGGAGAATAATCGGTTTGTATAACCAATGTCCGATTGGTATCGCTTTCTTTCAGCTTTGTCCGCATATGGAGATAGGAGCCGATTTTTTCTCCGGACATAGGAGTCCGGCTATTAGCCGTTTCCAGCTCGCCCATAAAATTCTCCTGCTCTTGATTTGTATAAACATATTCCCAGTTATTTACATACTTATCAGATGTGAAAGTTGCGATAGAGTAGTTTACAACATAATTCACTGCCAAAGCGACTACAAGCATAACGAAAGCAAGGCAAAGCATAACGAGCAGATCCGGTTGCTTGCCGAATGCTTTATTTAGTTTTTTCAGTAATTCGGTCATTTTCTGCATTTATATCACCTTATAAACGAGAGTACTTCTTCAACAGCTTTTTTATATCGTCTACACTGCTTACGGTTGCTTCGCTTTGATTCTCACGGTATTTGCGAAGCTCATCGCCGAGAAGGTCATATTTCTTAATCACTTCGGAAAGAAGATTCTTCAATTCGTTATTTTCAATCTTTAATTCTTCGAGTGTTTTTTCTTTGTTCAAAACCAAAACTCCTTTATTTTGAAGATGTCATTTTAGTAATAATCATTTGACCGGCGTTATCTCTAACAGTTAAAACGGTTTTCCCTATGATTTCATTTTTTGAAGAATCGTTGTAAAAGGTTGTGCGCACCTTATAAAGGTCCGATTCTTCCCGTATTAAGGTAACATCGTAAAAAATATCCGTACCGTATGCCGGTTCCCACATTTCAAATATATTTTTCTCCGCATTGTATAAATCGGATTTGGTTATATCTGTGTCTATCTCTCCGAAGTCTCTGATAATTCTCTGATTAATTTCCTCTGCAGTTGCCTGTCTTACTCTGTTCCCGGATTTCGGCATATCGGTTAAATTATCATAAAAAAGGTGGCAAAAAGCATATTGAACCAATGCGTTTACAGAGATTTCCTCGGGAGAATTAAATTTCTCCTGTGCCAAAAGATAGCGTAGCTCGTAGCTTCTGTGAGCAAGCTCATCTGCGTTTATGTATGTTGGTATTTCCTTGCTTTGTGTAGACGCTTCGTTATAAGATACTGTCGAATCGGTTTTGTTATTGCTTATTTGTGGATTTATATTATTACATCCCGACATTATGCAAAGAAAAATAAGCGTCAAAATACAGAAACCTTTTTTTGCCGCGGAGCTTTTAAAATAACGCATAGTCATTTTCCCCTTCAATTTAATTATAATAAATAAAAAACTGCACCTATTTGCGCATAATAATGCTCATCATAAGTGCAGTCTGACAATCGTGACCCTTTCAGGGCTTTAGATTCAAAACTTTGCGTCACATGCTTTCGCATGCTTTGCCTTTAACTGTTCAATTTTTCGGCTTAATTGCCTCCGTTTTTTAGCAATACCTTTCGTAACATCTCATTACGGTCCTGCGATGAAATTCTGCTTTTTCTTCCAAACTGGGTGAACTCATCATCGTGATTGGCATTGCTTGCAGTATCACTTTTTTCTTCGGAGAAGGTATCTGCTTCTTTTAATGTATCCGTTGTTAACTCGTTAGCCTGATCTATTATAGGCTGTGGTGGCGTTTCGTTCTGAGATTGAGACTTATCAGTAAGTTCCTCCGTTTTGGTTTCCGAATTTTCCTTAGTATGTTCTTTTGAATATGCAACGGGTTCATTCATCAAAATATCTGACGAGGGTTCAACAGAAATATTGCTTTCACACCCTTCAATATCTGACCTATTTTTTTCTATGCTTTTAGAAGTGCCGTTATTCATGAATTCGGAAGCACATGTTTCGTATTCCTCGAGCACCCTTTCGTTATCTTCTTTTGCTTTGCTGACAGTTTCCCTTAATTCGTCATATATTCCGGAAAAGCGCTTTGACTTTTCAAGCATAATAGCGGTATTATCTGCAACACGCTTAATGCTACCGTTAAGTGTTGTAAATGCCGCGTCAATATCGCGCCGCGCGGATTCATATTCCTCAATTATAGCGCGGGTTTCATTCATCACTTCAATAAATTTGTTATCAATACTGTTTAACATATTTTGTGCTACAGCTTTTGATTCGCAGGCAATTTCCATTCCGGCTCCGTAAGCGCGTTTATATACCTTTGCGATATCTTTAAATATAATTTCATTTTCCGTAATATTAGACTTCAGCTTTTCATTTTCCGCGGCTTGCCCGGCAAGCGCCTCTTCCAATTCGAAGAACTTTCGACCGGAATTCTCAGTATCACGCTTTAACCGCGCGTTATCCTTCTCCAAATCCTCTATTTTTTTATTCAGTTCGTCAATCATTATATCGACTGATTCCTTTTTATAACCGCCAAAAAACGATTTTTTCAAATTGGACATAGCAATCTCTCCGTTTTTATATTATTCCATCATATACCTAAGACACAAATTTTCAACAATAAAAGACCGACTGTAATAACACACTGAAGCGAGTATTATTGCAGCCGGTCGATCGTGCAACGGATGTTGTTTAGACACCTAAGCTTTGCGTCTCAGCCTTTCAACTGATTTGCCTAACTATTAATTTTTGAATAGTATATCATAGCGAGCTCATTTTGTCAACAGCTGTGTCTTTTGAGTTTCCCCATTTTTCAAGTAGGAAAGAAGGATAACTGGTTTGAAAGCTCGGGTTTTGCGAAAAAAACAGCAATTCCAACGGAACACCTTCGCAAAACTGCAAAAATACCGTCCCCAATAGCATAGTGTTGAAACTTTCGCTTAGCTTTTTCCGGATTTGGCCGGTAAATACGCTGTGAAACAGCTATCAGTTCCATAACAAACACACTCTGATCACGTTTTTCGGAAAACAATCCAATCAATCCTGCCAGTAATGTTAGAATACGATGCAAGGTTCGGATGGAATTGAGCGA
>JBMNVM010000058.1:0-8908 GCA_050946805.1 Acutalibacteraceae bacterium
ACTTATGTTAAGCACCAACATCCAACCTGACCACACGACCTCAGAAAATTCTGAAAAAACATCTAAATCGACCACTCGCGAAGGCTGACATCTAACCCGACCACTCACCGAGCACTGACATCTAACCTGACCACTTGACTATCAAAACAGCCCCTTTGGACTTGTTTCCGCGAAGTGAAAAGTGCTATTTTCGTTTGGCGGGTATAAAACACCTATGCGTGTAAAGCGTTGATATATCAGGGTTTCCAGACTTTATGCTATTTGCCCTTGACATCATTACTATGCTGTCAGTAATATTTGATTTTTCATAAATAAAGAAACATGGATCCATTTCAAATCATCTGAAAATGAGCTAATGCGTCCCTGATCAGGTTCACCTTTGCTTCCGGGCATTGCGGTTGCCTGGCATGTTCACTTTTTGATTTGTTATAGCATTCCCGCTCCCTGATACCAAGCTTCTCCTTAACCTGAGCTATATACAGAGAAGAAACTTTGACGCCATACTTTTCCTGTATATAATCTTTGATTTCCTGATAGGTCGCAGTTGTTTCGGCTGGTGTAGCATCCAGCTCACTCATATCGATTTTTACATCTAGATATGTGTCCGGTTTTTTTCTAACCAACTGAACAACCGTCTCAACATGGGCGGTTCTGGGGAAGAGGTCGGCAGGGGTATATTCTATGAGTTGGTAGCCGTTTTGGATGAAAATTTTTATATCCCTTGCAAGGGTGGCGGGGTCGCAGGAGACGTAAACCACACGCTCGGGCGCGAATTTTTCGGTTATTGTCAAAATCAAATCCTCGCTGCAGCCCTTTCTCGGCGGGTCGACGATTACCACATCCGGCCGCAGGTTTTCTTCGCTCAGCATTCTCGCGGCTGCAGCCGCATCGGCGCACAAAAATCTTGCGTTTTCAATGCCGTTTTCTCTGGAATTAAACTCGGCATCCTTTACGGCTTCGGGTACTATTTCAACCCCTATAACGCTTTTCGCCCTATTAGCCATGGACAGACCTATGGTGCCGGCTCCGCAATAAAGGTCAAGTATAACCTTGCCTTCCGGCGTTGCATATTCCGCCGCCTTCTTATATAACTTTTCCGCCATATTGTGGTTGACCTGATAAAAGGACAACGGCGACAATCTGACCTTTATACCGCAAAGAATGTCGGTAATATACGGCCTGCCGTAAAGGCAGATATTCTCATTGCCCAAAATTACATTTGTATCTTCCGTGTTTATATTAAGCTGTACGCTTTTTAAATCTTCCCCCGCGGCCTGCCTTAAACCCTCAATCAGCCTGTCCGCAAAGGGAAGGGTTTTCCCGTTTATGACCGTGACAAACATAAGCTCCCCTGTTTTTTCCGCCTGCCTTATGTATATATGGCGAAGCAGTCCCTTATGGAGCGTTTCATCGTAAATGCTGATGTTATTTTCTTGTATCCAGTTCTCAGTCACAGCGGTCAGGCGTGAGAAAACCTCAGGCTGCAAAAGGCAATCAGCGCAGGGGATTATGCGGTGTGAATGAAAGGCGAAAAAGCCGACTTTACCGTCGGCCGATACGGGATACTGGGCTTTGTTGCGGTATCTGGTATCGCTATCATACATAATCGGTTGAGGTTGTAGGTCAATTCCGCCAATACGCTTAATCGCTTCATAAACCTTTTTCTCTTTCCACTGTCTTTCGGCTTCGTAGCTGATATGCCGAAAAGCACACCCTCCGCAACGGGAAAAGACCGGACAGTCATTCTCTTTCCGGTCTGAAGCTTCTTCAATTATTTCCATTAGTTTTCCGTAAGCATAGGTTTTCTTTACCTTTAGAATTTTAACCCTTGCCAAATCACCCACAGCGGTAAGCGGCACAAAAACCGCCATACCCTCGTACCTGCCGATTCCACTGCCGTCGGCAGTGTAGTCGCAGATACTTAAAACAATCTCATCATTTTTCCGCATCATTTTTATCCCAAATCATTTCAAATAATTCATCCGCTCTGTCCTTCTGTCCGGACAGATGCAGATATCCGAACAATGTTTCAACGCCGGTGGCAATATGATATTCCCTGCTTGTAGCGCTTTTTGGGGTAGTGGAGGTGTGAAAATTGCGACCCCTTTTAAATATTTCTATTTCCTTTTCTGTAAGCACCGGCTCGATTATGTAATAGGCCGCCGCCTGAGAGGAGGCCTTCACATACAGTACCGAAAGTCTGTGAAGCTCTCCCGACGGGCGGTTTACTTTTGAAAGATGCATTCTAACATACAGCCCGTAAACGGCATCTCCCACAAAGGCCAGCACCGAAGGGCTAAGTAAATTTACATTTTCCATATTTTACACCACAAAATCAAACTCAATGCCAAGAACGTTTACGGTGTCGCCCTCATTAACGCCGGCTGCTTCCAAAGCCTTTATAATGCCGCTGTCCCGCAGTACCCGCTCGAAATACTGTAAAGATTCATAATCATCCGGATTGATGTCTTTCATTATATCCTGCAGCCAGTCGCAGTCCTCAACATAGAAAATTCCGTTGCGGATATTAACGGTAAAGCCGCGTTTTTGCTTATCCGGAGTTTCCTGCACCGGTTCGGGGTCGGGCTCGTACTTCAAAATGGGCGGCAGCTTTTGAAGCTCTGCAGCCACATAGTTTATAAGCTCCTGCGTCCCCTCGCCTATGGCGGCCATAATGGGGAAAAATTTGTATCCTTGCTGCTCAAAATAATCAAAAACGCGTTTTATCTGCTCCTCATCGCAAAGGTCGCACTTGTTGCCGACGATAATTTGCGGGCGAGTGCTTAATTCCTCGCTGTAAATTTTAAGCTCGTTGTTGATTTTGTGAAAATCCTCAATGGGGTCTCTGCCCTCGCTGCCCGAAATATCCAGCACATGCAAAAGCATACGGCAACGCTCCACGTGCCGCAGAAACTCATGCCCCAGCCCCACGCCTTCGCCGGCGCCTTCGATAAGTCCCGGAATATCCGCCATGACGAAGGAGGAGCCTTCGCCCATACGCACCACACCGAGCACAGGGGTCAGCGTGGTAAAATGGTAGTTGGCAATTTTAGGTTTGGCCTCGCTTACAACCGAAATCAAGGTTGATTTGCCCACATTCGGGAAGCCGATAAGCCCGACATCGGCCAACAGCTTTAGCTCGAGTATCACATCCATCTCCTCGCCGACGGCGCCGCTTTTGGCAAAGCGGGGTACCTGGCGGGTAGGAGTGGCAAAATGCATATTGCCCCAGCCGCCCTTGCCGCCCTTGGCGATTACAACCGGCTGGTCGTCTGAAATATCGGCAATAAGCCTGCCGGTTTCGGCATCTTTAATCAGTGTGCCGTACGGCACCGAAATTATAAGGTTACGGCCGCTTTTACCTGCGCAGCGTGAGGGCATGCCTTTTTGACCTGGTTCGGCCTCGTACTTTCTTTTGTAGCGGAAGTCGGCAAGGGTTGACAGGTTACTGTCCCCCTTGAAAATAATGTCTCCGCCCTTGCCGCCGTCGCCCCCGTCCGGACCGCCGGCCGCAACATATTTTTCCCTGTGAAAGGAAACGGCACCGTCCCCGCCCTTTCCGGCCTTTATGTGTATCTTTGCAACATCAATAAACATTTACGATTCCTCATATTGGAAAAATTATTTTACATATCTATTATGCACATAAGTCAATAAAAAAACAAGTCCGGGATTATTACCCGGACTTTAAATTAATCAGCAGCGTAAACGCTTACCTGTTTACGATCTCTTCCAAGACGCTCGAATTTAACCTTACCGTCAATAAGAGCAAAAAGTGTGTAATCGGATCCGCAGCCTACATTGTTGCCGGGATGGATATGTGTTCCTCTCTGGCGAACAAGGATGTTGCCGGCTAAAACAAACTGGCCGTCAGCACGCTTTACGCCCAGGCGCTTGGACTCACTGTCACGTCCGTTCTTGGTTGAGCCGACACCCTTCTTGTGAGCGAACAACTGAAGGTTTATCTTTAACATTTTTTACACCTCTGTAATTCTGATGTTGTTAGTGTATTCATCGGCAAGGCTTTTAATATGAAGCTTAAAACCGTCCAAAATCTTATAAGTAGCATCAGAAGGGTTATTGACCGAAAAGCTCATAAACCCGTCCTCCACAACCGCGGCGGCATTATCCCCGACAATGTCGGTAATTGTGTTTGCCGTCATATAAGCGGCGCTTGATACCGCCGAGCAGACAATTTTGCCGATTTCATCATCACAGCTGACCGAACTGTGTCCGCTGATTTCAAAGCCGCAAAGGCCTTTACCGTCAGCAAAGAACTTTATCTTCGTCATAACAATTAACCGATCTCGGTGATCTGAACCTTTGTGTACGGCTGTCTGTGTCCCATCTTACGGGAGCTGCTTTTCTTGGGCTTGTAGGTAAATACGGTAATCTTCTTTCCCTTTCCGTTCTTTAAAACGGTGCCCTTTACGAAAGCATCTTTAACATAAGGCTTGCCAACCTTTAAGGTCTTATTGCTAACGGCAACAACCTTGTCGAAGATAACCTCCTCATCAGCCTGAGCGTTAAGCTTTTCCACATAAATAACGTCTCCGTTCTCTACGCGGTACTGCTTTCCGCCTGTTTCAATAATTGCGTACATTAATTTACACCTGCCATTTTTACAGTCTCGCTACGGAGGGCGTGCCAAAAGGCAACTTGAAACAAGCCCACAATATGCGGCTTTTACATCATATCACACAAGAAACTCAATGTCAATAACAAATTTTATTTTGAAAGCAAATGTTTAATGTTTTCGTAAATCTCAACCGTTTTAAAGCGCATTACATATTTTTTCGGGTTTTCGGCAACCTTTACCCCCGATTCTCCGACACTATCCGAAAGCTTGGCATCTTTCGCGGTGGGAATGCAGACCTGCGGGAAGATAACGCACCACCAGTTTTTACCACCGGCTTTGCCGACATTAATAATCAGCGACTCATAATCTCCCGCGGGGAGGGTAAAATCGTCATACTCCCTTGTTTCGAAAAATGCGGTACCGATACTTGCCGTGGCGGTGTAATCAAATCCGTTTTCCTTTATTACCTCATTGGCAATTTTCTGGAACCGCCAAAGCGAAGCCTTTGCGGTTTTAAGGGCAGAAGCAAGATCGTGGTCGGCTTCGAAAAGGCTGCCGCTCTCAGCTAAAATTCTGTCCCTTATTTTAAGCTTTAGCGCCTGATCTTCGGGGCTGTTCGAATTTGCGATAATATGTAACCGCAAAACGTTTTGCCGTAGCTCGTCGCACGAAGCGTTAAAATTCGCGAATGATAAAAAGATTGCGCACAAAAGTCCGAATAGGACCGACATTTCAAGTGCTTTTTTTGATACTTTAAAACCTTTAAATTTCATACATACTCTCCCTTTCTAAGGAGAATATTGACAGAAATTTTTTAATTTATTCAATCCTTAAAAATAATTGCCGAAGAAGTAGGCCTTACAGTAAAACAGGTAATGTTTTGCGCTTTAAGCGCTTTTTCGCAGATTTTGGCGGATTTGCGGTTTTTAAAAACGGCAAAGCAGGTGGGACCGCTGCCCGAAAGCCCGACACCGAGCGGGGAAAACTGCTTTAGTTTTTCAAAAACGCTGTTTTTAGAAACGGTCAAAAAGGAATTACCAAGCACACGCGACAAACCTTCAAGATCATTGTTTTGGCAAAATTCCACCGCCGCTTTTGTATCCACAAATATTCTTTCCTTACTGTCTAAAAGGCGGTACATTTCTCCGGTGGAGGGCTTATCATCCGCCTTTGCAAGCACAAAAAAGCCTGATTTCAAAGGGCTCAGCCTTGTAAGCTGCTCCCCGATACCGCGCGCCCGCTGTGTTCCTCCCTTTATGAAAAATGGAACATCGGCTCCGAGTCTTTGCGCCATTTCACACAAAGTGCCGTAATCAAGCCCGGTTTTGTATAGTCGGTCAAGGGATAGCAAAACCGCCGCGGCATCGGCACTTCCGCCGCCAAGACCTGCAGCTGAGGGAATATTCTTTTTTATGAAAATTTCAGCCCCGCCGGTAATACCCGTCCTTTCAAAAAACAGCCTTGCCGCCTTATGGGCAATGTTTTCTTCGCCCGAAAGACTGCTGTCAGAGCAGGTTACGGTGGTTTTTTGAGCCTTTTTTACAGTCAGCTCATCGGCAAGGGAGACCGACTGCATTATGGTATCAATAAAGTGATACCCATCCTCCCGCTTGCCGGTAATGTCAAGGGTTAAATTTATTTTGGCGTTTGCGGTAACCTTTGTTTTAGTATTACTGCCGGTATTAAGCATAACAACCGATAAAAGCACCAATACTATTCCAAAACCCCCGCCCAAAGTAAGGGGTTCGCTGAAAATAAGGGCGCCGATAACGGTCGCCACAACCGGCTCTAAAGTGGCGATTATGGGGGCTATCATAGGGTCAATGCCGGTAAGCCCCGTTGTGTAAAGTATATACGGCAAAACCGTATTGAAAATTGCCATTAAAAAAAGTATCGGCAGCGGCTTTGAGTTCTGCAAGGCCATAACACCCTGAAAACTTACGAAAGGCAGGCAGCCAAAGAGTGCAAACAAGAAAACATAAAAGGTGATGGTCAGTGTTTTATAGCCTTTTTTTATTAAAATGTCGCCGAATATCGTATAAAGCCCGTACCCGAAGCCGGTAAGCAGCCCGAAAAAGAGCGCCTTTCCGCTGATGCGGTGCTGCGTATCAAAAAATCCCGATACAAGGCAGCAGCCGAGGAAGGCCACCACGCAGGCAAAAATTTTTTTTGCAGTCAGCCTTTTGCCGAAGAAAATCAAGGATATAATAACCACAAAAAACGGCGCAGTATATAAAAGCACCGCCGCCACCGACAGTGAGGTCAGCGACATTGTGGTATAATACGAAAAGTTAAAAAGGACTATGCTGAAAACGCCGTCCAAAGCAAAAATCCAAATATCGCGTAAATTTATTTTAAAAAGGCTGACGTCTTTTGCAAGCATTATACTTCCCAGAATCAGCACCGAAAAAAAGGCCCTGCCCAAAACCATTTCCATCTGCCCTATGTGGTAGGTCTCAATGGCGCGCACAAAAATACCCGCCGTTCCCCAAAGAGCGGCAGCCAGCAAAACACATATATAGTAAAAATATCTTTTTGTTTTCAAGTATTTTTCACATCCAAGCATAAAATACTCTTTAATTTTACCTTTGATGCTATATTATGTCAAGAATTTTGCATGTTTCCCCGATTTTAAGCAATACTAATTCGGGAGGGATTTTCAATGGCATCCAACGACAACAACAATAACAGCAATAACAACAATAATAACAACGAGCAAAATATGAACCAAATTCAGGAATTAGGTTCTGTCGAATCGGACAACGGGAAGCACAAAATATTCTGCCTTACGATAATCGGCGAAATTGAAGGGCATAATGTTCTGCCGGAGCAGACCAAAACCACCAAATATGAACACGTTATTCCGCAGCTCGTTTCCATTGAGGAAAACGATGACATAAAGGGACTTTTGATAATTCTCAATACTGTCGGCGGCGACGTGGAAGCGGGGCTTGCGATAGCGGAACTGATTTCGGGCATGAAAAAGCCCAGCGTTTCTTTTGTTTTAGGCGGCGGACATTCTATCGGTGTGCCTTTGGCGGTATCAGCTAAAAAGTCATTTATAGCGCCCTCGGCCACTATGACGATACACCCCGTCCGCTCAAACGGTCTTATGATCGGCGTGCCGAGAATGATGAACCACTTTGCCCGAATGCAGGCAAGAATTACCGACTTTGTGGTAAGCCACTCCAAAATTACGGCCGAAAAATTCACCGAGCTTATGATGAACACTCAAGAGATGGTAACCGACGTCGGTTCGGTGCTTAACGGCGAACGCGCGGTTGCCGAAGGACTTATTGATGAAATAGGTACTCTTAGCACCGTAATTCAAAGCCTGTATGATATGATCGACCAACAAATGGCCGAAGCGGGAAACAAATAATGCCACTATTTTAAGCTTTGCGCAAACAACCCCTTGTTAAAGCACCGCAAATGGCTCTGCCGGCAGTGCTAAACAAGGGGTATTTATATTATTAAGTGTTAGAGAATATTTTTCCTTAATTCTTCGGGCGATAAGGCGCTTAAATATGCCGGCGGCACATCAAAAACGGTTTTGCAGCCGCACTGACCCTCTTTTTGCATTTTGTGTGCAGCTCTTGCGAAGGCAACTAAAACCGAAGCCGTAAATTCAGGGTTTGAATCAAGCTTTAAGCTGTATTCGATAATATGGGTGTTTTGCTTATTAAATCCGGTTTTCCCGCTTCTGACAACCACCCCGCCGTGCGGAATACCACTGTGATTCAGCGCCATTTCCTCAGCCGTGATAAAATGAACCGTTGTGTCGTAATCGGCAAAATAGTTGGGCATGGTTTTAATTTCTTTTTCGATTCTTTCCTTATCGGCACCCTCTGCTACTACGACAAAGCACTCGCGTATGTGCTTTTCGCGTGTTGTAAGGTCGGGATTTTCACCGCTTCTTACCCTTGCCATGGCGCTTTCGACCGGAATGGTATACTGCCTTGCATCAAGAACACCCACTATTCGGCGAATGGCATCCGAATGTCCCTGACTTACACCCTTGCCCCAGAAGGTGTAATCCTTACCCTCAGGCAGGATTGCCGCCGCGTACATACGGCTTAAGGAAAACATACCCGGATCCCAACCTACTGAAATGATTGCAATATTCCCGCCTTTTTTTGCCGCAGCATCCACATTTTCATAATGCTGTGGGATTTTTGCGTGGGTATCAAAGCTATCAACCACATTGAAATCAGCC
Source organism: Acutalibacteraceae bacterium (assembly GCA_050946805.1). Taxonomy (GTDB): domain Bacteria; phylum Bacillota; class Clostridia; order Oscillospirales; family Acutalibacteraceae; genus UBA737. The sequence goes on from JBMNVM010000058.1 coordinate 8,796, forward strand.
GCCAACTGCGGTGTTTGCACCGGCAAATCGGTAGCAGAACCGCCGCAGATAATCACAACATCAATATTTCCCTTATGCTTTAAAATATCGTCAAGGTGATAAACCGGTACTCC
>JBMNVM010000059.1:0-8806 GCA_050946805.1 Acutalibacteraceae bacterium
TCTATTTCATTGTCGGTATCGGTGGGGAAGCGGTTAACCGCCACAACACAAGGTAAATTATAAACATTTTTAATGTTGGAAAGGTGGCGCAAGAGATTGGGAATACCCTTTTCAAGCGCTTCCAAATTTTCCTGTGAGAGGGAAGCCTTATCAAGACCACCATGCATTTTCAGAGCCCTGACGGTAGCCACAACAACAACGGCAGAGGGGCTAAGTCCCGCCATGCGGCACTTTATGTCAAGGAACTTTTCGGCACCCAAATCGGCTCCGAAGCCGGCTTCGGTAACCGCATAATCGGCAAGCCTCATAGCCATTTTGGTCGCCGTAACCGAATTGCAGCCATGAGCTATGTTCGCAAACGGCCCTCCATGCACCAGAGCCGGAGTGCCCTCAAGGGTCTGAACAAGGTTGGGCTTTATCGCATCCTTTAATAGCGCAGCCATAGCGCCCGCGGCCTTAAGCTGGCCGGCTGTTACCGGCTCATCATTGTAATTATAACCCACAATAATTTGTGAAAGCCTTTTTTTAAGGTCTGAAATATCAGAAGCCAAGCAAAGAACCGCCATAATTTCACTGGCGACGGTAATGTCGAACCCATCCTCGCGGGGAACGCCGTTGACCCTGCCGCCAAGACCGTCCACAATGAAACGCAGCTGTCGGTCATTCATGTCAACGCAGCGCTTCCATGTGATGCGGCGAACATCAATTCCAAGCTCATTTCCCTGATGAATGTGGTTGTCAATCATGGCCGCAAGCAGGTTGTTGGCAGCGCCGATAGCATGAAAATCGCCCGTGAAATGAAGGTTTATATCCTCCATTGGTACCACCTGTGCGTATCCGCCGCCCGCGGCACCGCCCTTTATTCCGAAAACGGGGCCTAACGACGGTTCACGCAAAGCGACACAGACCTTTTTGCCAATTCGGTGCATACCGTCCGCAAGGCCGATGGTTGTGGTGGTTTTGCCCTCGCCCGCCGGGGTGGGGGTGATGGCGGTTACAAGTATCAGCTTACCGTCATCACTCTTGTTGTCTTTTAGAAGGGATAAATCAATCTTTGCTTTGTATTTTCCGTACTGTTCAAGATATTTTTCATCAATTCCGGCTGTTTTAGCAATCTCGGTTATGGGTCGCAGTTCAGCCTGTTGCGCAATTTCAATATCACTTAAAATAGCCATTATAAAGACCCCTATTTAAAATATTTCACAGCGGCTTTAAACATTTTAATATCATAATTGCCGGGAACATTTTTATAAAGCCCCGAATCCCAGCGTTCGCTGTGTCCCATCTTGCCGAATACACGGCCGTCAGGGGAGGTGATACCCTCAACCGCGTAGACCGAATTGTTGGGGTTGAAGCGTACATCAGCGGTGACGTTGCCTTCAAAATCGACATACTGTGTGGCAATCTGCCCGTTAGCCGCCAGTTGTTGAATCAACTCCTCGCTGCAAATAAACCTGCCCTCGCCGTGCGAAATGGGAACGCTGTAAATCTCGCCCGTCTTTGTTTCGCTAAGCCAAGGCGATTTGTTCGAAGCAATCCTCGTTCTTACAATCTTGGATTGATGACGGCCGATGGTGTTGAAGGTGAGGGTGGGGCAGTTTTCATCGGTATCCATTATTTTACCGAAGGGGACAAGCCCGAGCTTTATAAGGGCTTGGAAACCGTTGCAGATACCGCAAATCAGCCCATCGCGCTTATCAAGCAGATCGGTTACCTGCTCTTTTATTGCGGCGTTGCGGAAAAATGCGGTAATGAATTTGCCACTTCCGTCCGGCTCGTCGCCGCCCGAAAAGCCGCCGGGGATAAATATAATTTGTGAAGTTTTCAGCTTGTTCGCGAATTCCTCAACACTCTTTTGAATATCGACGGCGGAGAGGTTTTTTACAACAAAGATTTCAGGCTGTGCCCCAGCATCGGCCATGGCCTTGGCGGTGTCATACTCGCAGTTTGTGCCGGGGAATACGGGGATAAGCACCTTCGGCTTTGCAACCTTTACGGCGGGCGCCATCCTTGATTCCGCGGTGTAGGTGAAATTCTTCATGGGAGAATCGGGATGCTTAATATTGCACTTAAACACGCTTTCAAGCTTGTTTTCGTAAATGTTAAGAAGCTTGTCAAGTGAAACGCTTGCATCACAGAAGGAAATCCTGCCGTCGTCCGTAACCGTTCCGATTGTTACCGCATTGTTTGGAACAGAGGTAACCTCAAGAATAAAGGTTCCGTATGCGTATTCAAATATGCTGTTGGGTCTTAAACACTCGTCAAACCTAAAGCCCAAACGGTTGCCAAAGCACATTTTCATTACAGCTTCGGCTATTCCGCCGTAGCCCGGGGTATAGCATGAAACGGCAATTCCCGAACGAATAAGCTTTGTAACACGGTTGAAAATTTGAATTTGGGAATCAATGTCGGGCAGGTTTGTTTCCGGATTGTAAAACGGGGTTAAGAGTATTACCTTGTTTCCCGCCTTTTTAAATTCGGGGGAGATGATGTTTTGTGTCTTGCTTGTCGTAACGGCGAAGGATACAAGGGTGGGCGGCACATCAAGATTTTCAAAGCTGCCGCTCATTGAGTCCTTGCCGCCGATAGCAGCTATCCCTAACTCCTTTTGCGCCTGGAATGCACCAAGCAGCGCCGCCAAAGGCTTGCCCCAACGCTCCGGCGATTTGCCGAGTCTTTCAAAATACTCTTGGAAGGTTAGGTATATATCTTTAAATTCGGCACCCGTCGCAATAAGCTTGGAAACCGACTCGATAACCGCCAAAAAGGCTCCGTGGTAGGGGCTTTTTTCGGTTATATAGGGATTGAAGCCCCATGACATAAGGGAGCAATCGTCGGTGTGATTTTTCTCTACCGAAATTTTTTGCACCATTGCCTGAATGGGGGTAAGCTGGTATTTACCGCCAAAGGGCATGAGCACCGTACCGGCGCCTATTGTGGAGTCAAACTGCTCGGAAAGTCCGCGCTTTGAGCAGACATTAAGGTCATCCGCCAAAGTCTTCATGTTTTTCACAAATCCGAAAGAGACCTTCTTGTCAAATTTCTGCGGCTTTTCGGGAGCGGCTGTTGCATGCTTTTCGGCACCGTTGGAATTTAAAAATTCACGGCTTATATCAACAATCAGCTTTCCGTTCCATTTCATTTGGAGCCTATTTTTATCGGTAATGTCAGCCACCTTTACGGCCTGAAGGTTTTCGTTTTTCGCGAGTATAATAAAACGGTCAACATCTTTTCTGTCAATAACAACCGCCATTCGCTCCTGCGATTCGCTGATTGCAAGCTCGGTTCCGTCTAAACCTTCATACTTTTTCGGAATGGCGTTAAGGTCGATTTCAAGACCGTCCGCCAGCTCGCCAATTGCAACAGATACGCCACCTGCGCCAAAGTCGTTGCAGCGTTTAATCATGCGGGCTGCTTCGGGGTTTCTGAAAAGCCTTTGAAGCTTGCGCTCTTCGGGGGCGTTACCTTTTTGAACCTCCGCGCCGCAGGTTTCAAGGGATTCCAGAGTATGCGATTTTGAAGAACCGGTGGCGCCCCCGCAGCCGTCGCGTCCTGTGCTGCCGCCAAGAAGAATTACAACATCACCCGGTTTCGGGGTTTCGCGCCGCACGTTTTCGGCAGGTGCCGCGGCTATTACGGCGCCTATTTCCATTCGCTTAGCGGCGTAGCCCTCGTGATAAATTTCATCAACAATGCCGGTGGCAAGGCCTATCTGGTTGCCGTAGGAAGAATAACCGTCCGCAGCGGTTGTAACGATTTTTCGTTGCGGCAGTTTGCCCTCCATGGTTTCGGCAACACTTTTAAGCGGATTCGCGGCGCCCGTAACCCTCATGGCGCCGTAAACATAACTGCGCCCCGAAAGCGGGTCGCGTATCGCTCCGCCAATGCAGGTTGCGGCTCCGCCAAATGGCTCTATTTCGGTCGGGTGGTTGTGGGTTTCGTTCTTGAAAAACAAAAGCCACGGTTCTTTTTTGCCGTCAACTTCAATGTCTATTTTAACGGTGCAGGCGTTTATTTCGTCCGATTCGTCAAGCTTTTTTAGCTTGCCCTCTTTTTTAAGGTATTTTGCCGCCAGCGTGGCAATATCCATAAGGCATACGGGTTTGGTAATGCCAAGCACTTTGCGTGTTTCAAGGTAATCTTCATATGCTGCTTTTAAAAGCTCGTCTTGGAAAACTACATTGTCTATATGGGTTAAAAATGTGGTGTGGCGGCAATGATCCGACCAGTAGGTGTCGATCATTCTGATTTCTGTAATAGTGGGGTTGCGGTTTTCGGATTTAAAATATTCCTGACAGAATGCAATATCGTCAATATCCATTGCAAGACCGTAGGATTTCACAAAATCCTCAAGCCCTTGACGGTCAAGGTCTATAAAGCCGTCAAGTGTTTCAACCTGTGAAGGTATATCGTATTTCATTTCAAGGGTTTCGGGTTTTTCAAGGCCTGTTTCCCTTGCTTCAACAGGGTTTATTACATATTTTTTAATCTGGGCAATTTCCCGCTCGGTCACATTTCCGTAGATTAAATAAACCTTTGCGGTTCTGACTCTCGGCCGTTCTTTTTGGGATATAATCTGGATGCACTGGGCTGCGGAATCCGCCCGTTGGTCAAACTGCCCGGGCAGGTATTCCACCGCAAAAACGGTAGCACCCGTGGTATCTAAAGTATCGCTTGTAATGTCAAGCTGAGGCTCCGAAAAGACGGCGCCTACCGCGTAGTCAAAGAGTTCTTTGTCAATGTTGTCAACATCATAACGGTTTATTATTCGCACGCCGGTTACTGAAGGTATTTGCAAAAGCCCGTTAATGTCGCCAAGCAGAGCCTTTGCTTCATTTGCAAGTTCCTTTTTCTTTTCAACATATACACGGTAAACCATTTTATTCTCCCTTCCCTAAAGCTTTTAAAGCCTTTGCCCCAATATCCTTTCGATAAAAAGCGTTTTTAAATTCAACCTTTTTTACATTCTCATATGCCTTATCCAAAGCGGCTTTCAGGTTATCGGCAGTGGCGGTTACTCCAAGCACTCTGCCGCCGGCCGTTTTTAAAATTCCACCGTCAAGCTTTGCTCCGGCAACATAAACATTATCAATAATGCTATGGTCGATTTTCAGCTCTAACCCGCTTTCGTACTTTTGCGGATAACCGCTTGACGCCATAACGACACAGGCAGCGGCACCTTTTTTGAACTTAACCTCGGTTTCTGCGAGGGTGCCGTTTGTCGTGGCAAGCATTATTGTCAAAAGGTCGCTGTCAAGTAGCGGCAGCACAACCTGTGTTTCCGGGTCACCGAAACGGCAGTTGTATTCAATAACCTTAGGGCCGTCCGAAGTCAGCATAAGGCCGAAATACAAACAGCCTTTAAAGGTTCTGCCCTCCTTGTTTAAAGCCTCAATGGTGGGTCGGAAAATGGTTTTCATGCATATATCGGCGATTTCCTTTGTATAATAGGGGTTTGGCGCCACGGTTCCCATACCGCCGGTGTTTAGCCCCCTGTCGCCGTCCAATGCGCGCTTATGATCCATGGAGGATACCATCGGGACAATGGTTTTACCGTCGGTAAATGAAAGTACCGAAACCTCGGGGCCGGTTAAAAACTCCTCAATTACTATGTTGTTTCCGCTTTCGCCAAAAATTTTATCCTCCATTATGGAGATGACGGCATCCTTTGCGGCCTGCCTGGTTTCGGCGATTATAACCCCTTTGCCAAGGGCGAGACCGTCCGCTTTGACAACCGTGGGAATGGGGGCAGTGTCAAGATATTTTAAAGCCTCGTCCTTGTCGCTGAAAACCTCGTAACGAGCCGTCGGAATTCCGTATTTTTTCATAAGGTTTTTTGAAAAAACCTTGCTGCCTTCGATAATCGCGGCCTTTTTGTCGGGGCCGAAGCAGGGAATACCCGCCTGTGTCAGGGCGTCCACAGCGCCGAGAACCAGCGGGTCGTCGGGCGCCACCACCGCGTAATCAATTTTGTTCTCAACAGCAAATTTTACCTGATTTTCAATGTCTTTAGCGCCGATATCCACACAGGTTGCGTCTGAAGCAATACCCCCGTTCCCCGGAAGGGCAAAAATTTCGGTTACATTCTTATTTTCTTTAAGTTTTTTTATGATGGCGTGCTCACGGCCACCGCCACCTATTACCATTATCTTCATCGCACCGCTCCTCTAATAAAGTAATGAGTAAAATTAATAAATCGGGAATTTGTTGCAAAGATTTTGAACCTCGTCGGAAATTTCGGCCTTTTTGGTATCAAAATCGGTAATAGCCAAACTTATCCATTTTGCAATTTTACGCATTTCTTCCTCTTTAAAGCCGCGTGTGGTAACCGCGGGGGTACCAAGCCTTAAACCGCTTGTAACAAAAGGACTTTGCGGATCATTCGGTACGGTGTTTTTGTTGGCGGTAATGTGAACCTCGTCAAGCCTGTGCTCAAGCTCCTTGCCGGTAATGCCGTTTTTGATGAGCTTTACAAGCATAAGGTGATTATCGGTACCGCCGGATACAATTTCAAGCCCCTCGCCTTTAAGGGCATCGCAAAGTGTGGCGGCATTCTTTACAACCTGCTTTTGGTATTCCTTAAATTCGGGAGTCAAAGCCTCGCCCAAAGCGACGGCTTTCGCAGCCACAATGTGCATTAAAGGACCGCCCTGCGTGCCGGGGAAAATAGCCTTGTCAATAGCCTTTGCGTGCTCCTCCTTACAGAGAATAAGACCGCCTCTCGGTCCTCTTAAGGTCTTGTGGGTTGTAGTGGTAACAACATCGGCGTAAGGCACGGGGGAGGGATGAAGCCCTGCCGCTACAAGGCCTGCAATATGCGCCATATCAACCATAAGATAAGCGCCAACCTCATCTGCAATCTCGCGACAACGCTTGAAATCAATTGTTCTTGAATATGCGCTGGCACCCGCAAGAATGAGCTTAGGCTTGCACTTAAGAGCAATTCTTCTCATTTCGTCATAATCTATCATTTCGGTTTCATTGTTTACGCCGTAGGGAACTATATTGAAATAGTTGCCCGAAATATTAACCGGTGAACCGTGGGAAAGATGACCGCCCTGCTGGAGGTTCATTCCCATAAATGTATCGCCCGGCTTTAAAAGGGCGTAGAAAGCCGCAAGATTGGCGTTTGCGCCGCTGTGGGGCTGAACGTTTGCGTGCTCGGCACCGAAAAGCTTTTTGGCTCTTTCCCTTGCTATTTCCTCAACTTCATCGACATACTGGCAGCCGCCGTAATAACGCTTTGAAGGGTAACCTTCGGCATACTTGTTCGTCAGCACCCCGCCGGCAGCCAAAAGCACCGCCTTTGATACAATGTTTTCGGAGGCTATAAGCTCAATATTATGCTGCTGGCGCTCAAGCTCTCTGGAGCAGGCAGCGGCAACCTCGCTGTCGTAATTTTTAAGTTCCTCAAAAAAATTCATTTTTTACACCTCAAAATATTAATGATGGAATAATCTCATTCCTGTAAAAGCCATTGCAATATTGTACTTATTGCAACATTTTATAACTTCCTCGTCCCGAATAGAGCCGCCCGGCTGTGCTATATAAGCAACTCCGCTTCTGTAAGCCCGTTCAATATTGTCCTCAAACGGGAAGAAGGCATCGGAGCCTAAGGATACGCCGCTGATTTTAGATAAATATTCCTTTATTTCATCATCGGTCAGCGGTTCGGGCTGTGATTTAAAGTATTTCTGCCAGTTGCCGTCGGCACAGACATCTTCTTCGTTGCGGTTGATGTATCCGTCAATCACATTGTCCCTTGTAGGCCTTGCGATATTGTCAAGGAAGGGGAGACTTAAAACCTTGTCATGCTGGCGCAAAAACCATGTATCTGCTTTACTGCCGGCAAGCCTTGTGCAGTGGATTCTGGACTGCTGCCCCGCGCCCACGCCGATTGCCTGACCGTCCACCGCGAAGCAGACCGAGTTGGACTGCGTGTATTTAAGGGTGATAAGGGATATAATCAAATCACGCTTTGCGCTGTCGGGCAACTGCTTGTTTTCGGTAACAATATTTGAAAGCAGTTCCTCATTGATCTCAAAATTGTTCCTGCCCTGTTCAAATGTAATTCCGAAAACCTGCTTGTGCTCAATCGGGTCGGGGACATAGTCGGGATCGATTTTTACAATATTGTAGTTTCCGTTTCTTTTGGACTTGAGTATCTCAAGCGCCTCCGGCTCATACCCGGGGGCAATAATGCCGTCCGATACCTCGCGCTTTATGAGCAGTGCCGTTGTAACGTCGCAAACGTCCGATAATGCCACCCAGTCGCCGAAGGAACACATACGGTCAGTACCTCTTGCTCTGGCATAGGCGCAGGCAAGGGGAGAATCGTCAAGCCCTTCAATATCGTCTACAAAGCAGGCTTTTTTAAGCTTGTCTGAAAGCTTCAGGCCGACAGCCGCGCTGGTCGGGCTTACATGTTTAAAAGATGTAACCGCCGGAAGATCCAAAGCTTCCTTTAGCTCTTTTACCAACTGCCAAGAATTGAAAGCATCAAGAAAATTTATGTACCCGGGTTTTCCGCAGAGTATCTCAATCGGCAAATCACTCCCGTCCGACATAAAAATCTTTGCGGGCTTCTGGTTAGGGTTACAGCCGTATTTAAGCTCAAAACTTTTCATTTTCAACCCTCACTTGTTTTTATTTATGATTATTTCTTCAGGCTCGCTCCCGTCCAAGGGAACCGCGCGGACAAAAAGCGATACCTTATTGTCGAAGTTCAGGTTATCCCATATAGTATTTGCCATCTCTTCTGCCGTGTCGGGAATGGCAACCTCTTCCGGCTCGCCGTAAAAGGAGG
>JBMNVM010000060.1:0-8680 GCA_050946805.1 Acutalibacteraceae bacterium
ATAAATTTTAAACTATTTATAAACTTATAATTTTTCGTATTTTAAAATGAGGTGAAATCATTTTGATTTTAGAAACCAAACGCCTGATTCTTCGTCCGTGGAAGGTAGAAGACGCAAAGGAGCTTTACAAATACGCAAGGGATCCGCGTGTTGGTTCTGCCGCCGGATGGCCGGCACATACAAGTATTCAGTACAGCCTTCAAATAATAGAGGAAGTACTTAAAGCATCCGAAACCTATGCGATTGTTTTAAAGCAAACCATGCTGCCGATTGGTAATATAAAAATTTCAACACAAGGGTTTGGGAACGTTGCGATGAGTGACACCGAAGCCGAAATCGGCTACTGGCTCGGTGTTTCGTATTGGGGACAGGGTTTAATGCCCAAAGCGGTCTTTGAAATTTTGCGCCGCTGCTTTGAGGATTTGTACTGCACCGGAGTCTGGTGCGGGTATTATGACGGAAACACACGCTCAAGGCGTGTACAGGAAAAGTGCGGCTTTGTCTACCACCACAGTATCGCCAATCACTTAACACCTTACGGAGAAATTCGTACCGAGCATTTTACATATCTATCCCGAGAAAAATGGATTTATATGGTAAAATACCAATAAGTCAGAACCTCCGGCTTAGCCGGAGCCAACGTTGTCATAAAGGGCTTGTACCGCAATCATCTAAAGACGACTACAAATCAATCCTTAGTCAAAACCTGTAGTTTTGCGGCTCCCTTTACACAAGGAAGCCTTTTTACGGCAAAATTCCGCAAGCTTAAGCCTTTAATTCACTGACATAACCAGTAGCAATATGAAAACAATACGAATATCAAACAAAACATCCCGCCGAAAAAATTAAGTCGGCGGGATTAAACTATTTTGCAGTCAAAATCACTTGCTGCTTAAATACTCGTGAATTGAAGCGGCAGCCTTTTTGCCGGCGCCCATTGCAAGAATAACGGTTGCGGCGCCTGTAACGGCATCGCCTCCGCCGTACACGCCCTCTTTTGTTGTTTTCATATTTTCATCAACAATTAAGCAGCCGCGATTATTCGCTTCAATGCCCCTTGTGGTTGTGCGGATAAGCGGATTCGGCGAAGTGCCCAAAGCCATAATGACCGAATCTACCTGCAGTTCAAACTCAGAGCCCGGGATTTCAACCGGCCGTCTTCTGCCGCTGGCATCAGGTTCGCCAAGCTCCATTTTAATGCACTCAATAGCCTTTACCCTGCCGTTTTCGTCAGGAATAATGCGGGTTGGATTGCAAAGCAGCTTAAATTCGATTTCTTCTTCCATGGCATGGTGAATTTCTTCCTTACGAGCAGGCATTTCATCCATGCCGCGGCGATAAATGATATAAACATGCTCGGCGCCCAGACGCTTCGCACAACGTGCCGCATCCATAGCAACATTACCGCCGCCGACAACCGCAACGGATTTTGCCTTCTTTATAGGTGTATCGTAACCCTCAAGATATGCCTTCATAAGGTTAATTCGGGTCAGGAATTCGTTGGCAGAATATACGCCGACACTTCCCTCGCCTTCAATACCCATAAACATGGGAAGTCCTGCGCCTGAGCCGACAAATACCGCATCATATCCCATGCCGATAATATCGTCAATCGACAAGACCTTGCCGATGACCATATCGGTAAATATTTCAACACCCATTTTCTTAAGACTTTCGATTTCTTCGGAAACAATTTTTTTGGGGAGTCTGAACTCCGGAATGCCGTAAACCAAAACGCCGCCGGGGGTGTGGAAAGCTTCGAAAACGGTTACCTTGTATCCGAGCTTTGCCAGATCTCCCGCACAGGTAAGACCTGCGGGACCTGCGCCGATAACCGCAACCTTTTTGCCGTTCGGCTTAATTTCGGGAATTTCGCGTTTGTAATTCTCCATGAAGTAATCGGCCGCAAAACGCTCGAGCCTTCCGATTGCAACGCTTTCGCCCTTTATTCCTCTTACACACCTGCCCTCGCACTGTGATTCCTGCGGGCAGACCCTTCCGCAAACCGCGGGCAGAGAATTTGTTTCGATTATTTTTTCATAAGCGGCCTTAAAGTCGCCTTCAGTTATGTATTTGATAAACTCGGGAATTTGAACATTAACCGGACAGCCTGCTACACAGGGTCTGTGCTTGCAGTTTAAGCAACGGTTGGCCTCCTTCACAGCCATTTCGGGAGTGTAGCCAAGAGCCACCTCGTCAAAATTTTTGTTGCGAACCGTAGGCTCCTGCTCCGGCATTTTAACCTTGTGCGGGGACATATCAGCCATTAATTTTTTCCTCCAATCTGCAGATGTGGGCTTCTTCATCACGGTAAAACGCGTTTCTGCGCATAAGCTCGTCGTAATCAACAAGATGCCCGTCAAAATCGGGACCGTCTACGCAGGCAAACTTAACCTTGCCGCCCACAGTTACACGGCAACCGCCGCACATGCCGGTACCGTCAATCATAATCGGGTTGAGGCTTACAATGGTTTTAATACCCTGGCTTTCAGTCGTTTTGGAAACAAATTTCATCATAGGAATCGGCCCTATGGCAATTACAAGATCGTATGTATCGCTTTCAATAAGTCGCTTTAAGACATCGGTTACAAAGCCTTTCTCGCCGTAGGAGCCGTCATCGGTTGTGATATAATAATGGTTTGAAACCTCGCGCATTTCCTTTTCAAGTATTACAATATCACGACTTCTGAAACCTGCAATAACCGTGGTATCCACACCCATATTGTATAAGGCTTTGGCCTGCGGGTAGGCTATTGCGCAGCCGACTCCGCCGCCGATAACAATGGCCTTTTTGGGATTTCCGAATTCGGTAGGCATTCCAAGGGGGCCGACACAGTCAAGCACACTGTCGCCGACGTTCAGGCCGGCCAGCTTTTTTGTAGTAAAGCCGATTGCCTGAAATATTATGGTAATAGTTCCATTCTCGCCGTTAAAATCCGCAACCGTTAATGGAATACGCTCTCCTTTATCATCAACCCGCAAAATAACAAACTGACCGGGCTGCACCTTTTTGGCAATCAGCGGCGCTTCAAGTGTAATTGAAACCACCTGTTCATTTAATACCTTTTTATCCAATACTTTAAACAAATTCAACACCTCATCAATTCAAAAAAGCACGAAGCTCATCTACTTTATCGGTTTTCTCCCATGTAAGGTCAATATCAGTTCTGCCCATATGGCCGTAGGCCGAAGTCTGAGTATAAATGGGACGGCGTAAATTTAAATGGTCGATTATTGCGGCGGGGCGAAGGTCGAAAAGACCGTTTACAATATCGGCAAGCCTTTCGTTGCTTAACTTCCCTGTCCCAAAGGTTTCAACCATTATTGAAACAGGCTTTGCAACTCCTATGGCATATGCCAACTGAATTTCGCATTTATCCGCAAGTCCGGCCGCAACGATATTCTTCGCGACATAACGGCAGGCGTAGGCGGCGCTGCGGTCAACCTTTGTGGGATCCTTGCCCGAGAAGGCGCCGCCGCCATGTCTGGAATAGCCGCCGTAAGTGTCCACAATTATTTTTCTGCCGGTAAGACCGGTATCCCCCTGAGGGCCGCCGGTTACAAAACGGCCTGTGGGATTGATAAACAGCTTTGTCTTTTCATCAAAATACTTGGCTGTTAAAACGGGTTTTATAACCTTTTCCAGCACATCAATACGAAGCTTGTCAAGCGAAACGTCGGGACTATGCTGTGTTGATACAACAACCGTATCAACCCTTACGGGTTTTCCGTTTTCATATTCAACGGTTACCTGTGTTTTACCGTCTGGTCGAAGATATGAAAGCTCACCCGATTTTCTAACCTCGGTAAGCCTTCGTGCCAGCCGGTGCGCCAAAGAAATAGCCAGCGGCATAAGCTCAGGCGTTTCGTTACAGGCGTAGCCGAACATCATACCCTGATCCCCTGCGCCGGTAAGGTTATACGGGTCATTGTCTCCGCTTTTAAACTCCAGCGAATTGTCAACCCCCATGGCAATATCAGGGGACTGTTTGTCAATCGAAGTAACAACCGCGCAGGTGTTGCAGTCAAATCCCGCATCAGGACCGTCATAACCGATATCCCTTAACGTGTCACGAACGATTTTCGGAATATCAACATAAGCCTTCGAGGAGATTTCCCCCATTACATTTATAATGCCGGTTGTGGCAAAAGTTTCGCACGCAACACGCGCATTTTCATCCTGTGCTAAAAACGCATCAAGTATTGCATCTGAAATTCTGTCACAAACCTTGTCGGGATGACCTTCGGTAACAGATTCAGAAGTAAATAATATCTTTGACATTTGTACATCCTCCAAAAAAAACCGCTTACTTTAGAAGCGGTTGTATGCAAACCTCATCTTTCGGTAAAACCGCCGGAATTGGCACCTTGGAAACCAGGTTGCCGGGCTTCACAGGGCCGGTACCCTCAGCCGCTCTTGATAAGGGATTATTCGGTTTGTAACTATTTTATCATAATACGTTGTTTTGTCAATAGAAAATAAGAATTTGGAAGAAAAAAGTTAGAATTTCTCAAATTTTCCCTTGACTTTGAATATTTACTGTGATAATATATCAAGGATATAAACTCGTGTAGGTAAAAACTTAAGAAAGGCAGGTATTTAAGGAATGAATTTAACACTTAAAAATGTTAAATATTTTAAATACGGCACTTTCTGTTTTGGTGATTTTTCTCTTCCGTTACACGAATCTTCGGCAACTTCCCCCTTTGGCAATAGCGGTATTGTTTCCAATTTTAATAATTGTTTCGTATTCCCGGCCTTCTGTGATGTACATGTACATCTCAGAGAGCCGGGTTTTTCATATAAAGAAACAATTAAAACAGGCACACTTGCCGCCGCGCGCGGGGGTTACACTGATATTTGTTCCATGCCGAATTTGAATCCTGTGCCGGACAGTATGGAAAATCTTTCGCTTCAATTAAAGCTCATAGCAGATAATGCCGTTATTCGCGTTCATCCGTATGCTGCCATAACGGTCGGTCAAAAGGGCGAAGGTTTAAGCGATTTTGATGCGCTTTGCAAAAACGCGATCGCCTTTTCGGACGATGGGCGGGGCGTACAAAACGAAGAACTTATGAGAAAGGCCATGCAAAAGGCAAAACACTTTGGCAAAATCATTGCCGCGCATTGTGAGGACAATTCCCTTATAAATGGCGGTTACATACATGACGGGCAGTATGCGAAACTCAACGGTCATAAGGGCATTTGCAGTGAGAGTGAGTGGAGACAGATTGAAAGAGACTTAAAGCTTGCAAAGGAAATCGGCTGCAAGTACCATGTCTGCCACGTTTCCTGCAAAGAAAGTGTCGCGCTAATCCGCAAAGCCAAGCACGACGGTGTGGATGTTACCTGCGAAACTGCTCCGCACTACCTTATATTAAATGATATGAGATTGCAAGACAGCGGAGATTTTAAAATGAATCCGCCAATACGCAGCGAAGAGGATAGACTTGCTTTGATTGAAGGCATAAAGGACGGCACTATTGATATGATTGCCACCGACCATGCCCCTCATTCAAAAGAAGAAAAATCCGGCGGGCTTAAAAACAGTCTTATGGGTATTGTGGGGATTGAAACGGCTTTTGCCGCGCTTTATACCCACCTTGTAAAAACCGATATTATAACTCTTGAAAAACTAATCGAATTAATGGCTATAAATCCGCGAAAACGCTTCGGACTGCCGTTAAATGATGATATTTGCGTTTTTGACCTTGATTCTGGATTTACCGTAAACCCCGAAGAATTCTTGTCAAAAGGAAGAGCCACGCCCTTCAAGGGTGAGCGTTTTTATGGTGTTTGCAAGCTTACCGTATGTAACGGTAAGATAGTATATAAACAGTTCTAATTTTTCTGGGAGGCAAAAATATGGCAAAAAGAAAAGACATTAAAAAAATCCTTATAATCGGCTCCGGCCCCATTGTAATCGGACAGGCGGCCGAGTTTGACTATGCGGGTACGCAGGCCTGTTTGGCGCTTAAGGAGGAAGGGTACGAGGTTATCCTTTGCAACTCCAACCCCGCAACCATAATGACCGACACTACCATTGCAGATAAAGTTTATATGGAGCCGTTGACTCTTGAATATATAGCTAAAATTTTACGTTACGAGCGCCCGGATGCCATTTTGCCCGGCATTGGCGGCCAGACGGGACTTAACCTTGCCATGCAGCTTGAAAGAAAGGGTATCTTAAAAGAGTGCGGCGTTGAGCTTCTCGGCACCAGCAGCGAAAGCATTGAAAAGGCGGAGGATCGCGAGCTTTTCAAAGAGCTTTGCGCTTCAATCGGCGAACCGACCATTCCTTCCGAGATTACATATGGTATTGAGGAAGCAAAAGAAGCCGCCAAAAGAATCGGCTACCCCGTTGTTTTACGCCCCGCCTTTACGCTTGGCGGCACCGGCGGCGGCTTTGCCAATAATGAAGAGGAGCTTGTCGAAATCGGGCTTAACGCCTTCAAGCTTTCCCCTGTTCATCAGGTGCTGATTGAAAAAAGCGTAAAGGGTTATAAGGAAATCGAGTTTGAGGTAATGCGCGACTCAAGCGACCATGCAATTACCATCTGCGGCATGGAGAATGTCGACCCCGTAGGCGTTCACACCGGTGATTCCATTGTGGTGGCACCCGTCCTTACCCTTAATGATAAGGACTACAAAATGCTAAACGACAGTGCGATAAAGATTATAAAGGAGTTGAAAATTGAGGGCGGCTGCAACGTGCAGTTCGCGCTGAATCCCAATTCCAGCGAATACTACTTAATTGAGGTAAACCCCCGCGTTTCACGCTCCTCCGCGCTGGCTTCAAAGGCAAGCGGCTACCCGATTGCAAGGGTTACCGCAAAAATCGCGGTCGGAATGCTGCTTGAGGAAATTTCAATAGCCAATACAAACGCCGCCTTTGAGCCGAAGCTTGATTATATTGTTGCAAAGCTCCCCCGCTTTCCGTTTGATAAATTTTCCACCGCTCCAAATACTTTGGGAACCCAGATGAAGGCGACCGGCGAGGTTATGGGCATCGGCTCCACGCTGGAGGAATGTCTTTTAAAATCGGTACGTTCGCTGGAGATTGGCGCTTGCCATTTCCACCTGCCGAAATTTGATAATATGAGCAAAGAAAAGCTTTTCGATTACATAAAGGAATTTAAAGACGATAACATTTTTGCCATATCACAGCTTTTCCGTTTGGGCGCCACCGTTGAGGAGCTATACAAGATTACAAGCATTACCCCTTACTTCCTCGAAACAGTAGAACGCATTATTAAAATGGAGGAAACCATAAAGAGCAATAATGGCAACGTTAACACCCTTAAAGCCGCCAAAAAAATGGGATTCAGCGATAAATACATAGCAAAGCTTTGGAAATTAACCGAGCGCGAAGTTTTCAATATTCGAAAGAAAGAAAACATTTTCCCAATTTACCGCATGGTGGATACCTGCCACACAAACGCATATATCCCCTATTTTTACTCATCATATCAGGGTGAAAACGCATCACAGCTGACCGATAAAAAGAAAATAATCGTTTTGGGCGCAGGGCCCATCAGAATCGGACAGGGTGTGGAGTTCGACTACTCCACTGTCCACGCCGTTACAACCATTAAAAAATCGGGGTATGAGGCCATTATTATAAACAACAACCCCGAAACGGTCTCGACCGACTACACCTGCTCCGACAAGCTGTATTTTGAACCCCTCACGACCGAGGATGTAATGAACATTATCGAGTTTGAAAAGCCCGAGGGTGTTATTGCATCACTTGGCGGTCAGACCGCCATAAATCTTGCCGAACCGTTAATGCGGCACGGCGTTAAAATAATAGGTACCGACTGCTCGGCAATCGAAAAGGCCGAAAACAGGGACAGCTTTGAAAAGCTGTTAAAATCTTTAAACATTCCGCAGCCGCAAGGCAAGGCGGTAACCTCCATCGAGGAGGGTGTTGCCGCAGCCGCCGAAATCGGCTACCCCGTGCTTGTTCGACCCTCATTTGTATTGGGCGGGCGTGCCATGCAGATAGTAGCCGACGAAACACAGCTTCGCCATTATCTTAAAACCGCCGTTGAAATTGACGAGGACAAGCCGGTTTTGGTCGACAAATATATCTTCGGCAAAGAGGTTGAGGTTGACGCAATCTGCGACGGCAAGGATGTCTTTGTTGCCGGAATAATGGAGCTGGTTGAAAGGACGGGTATTCACTCGGGCGATTCAATCAGCGTTTACCCCTCCTTCAGCATTTCGGACAAGGTAAAGGGAATTATTCTCCAATACGCCAAAAAATTAGGGCTGGGCATTGGAATTATCGGTCTTTACAACATTCAATTCATTGTCGATAAGGACGAAAATGTATATATAATCGAGGTTAACCCCCGTTCCTCACGCACTGTGCCCTTCCTCTCAAAAGCTACGGGATACAGCCTTGCGGATATAGCGACCGAAGTAATACTCGGCAAAACCCTTAAAGAGCAGGGCATTTTTGAAATGTACCCGAAGGAAAAGAGTCGCTATTATGTAAAGGTTCCTGTATTCTCCTTCAACAAAATTCGGGGGCTTGACGCCTATCTCTCCCCCGAAATGAAGTCGACCGGTGAAGCCATCGGTTATGACAACAAGCTTAACCGCGCGCTTTACAAGGCCTTGCAGGCTTCGGGCATGAAGGTGCAAAACTACGGCACAGTTTTTGTAACCATT
>JBMNVM010000061.1:0-8660 GCA_050946805.1 Acutalibacteraceae bacterium
TATCACCATATAGTAGTTGCCAAAAGATTGCGCTATCAATTCTCTGGGGTTCCTATCCACCATCGTTCCTAAAGATTTAACGCACATTTTCCTAATCTCATCATACTTTTCATCAGAAAACGCAGCCAAATATACTTCCTGCGATATTTTTTCAAATTACCTGTTGAATAAAACGAGTTGTTTCGGGGATAGTGGCTCCCCATAACTCAAACCCGCGGGTTTCAAAGCAAGGGCAATATGCGCGTTATGCCCCATTTCGTGTGCAATAAGGCTTTGAATAGTACTTGTTTCATAACTTAAGCCGGATTTATAATCTTCTTTTAATTTTTTTAAAAGATTATCAGGATTAGCAAAATCCGACTTACTTAACACGATTGTATTATGCCCGGTATTAGGATTATATTTGTTCATAGCTAACCCGCTATCCAAATATCCAAAAGAGATAGGTTCAGAATACTTTTCCAAAATTTTGAAATCACTTGTTACCCTTTTTGTCGCTTCTTCTACTAATCTTACTGTCTGTTGCGATATTTCCGAATCGCCAATAATTTCTACGCCTTTGCCTTTGTATGTATTTATCATACCATTATTTTCTAAGTCTTTCAACTCTTTTGTTGCAATCCGCCGATACCCCTCAATCTGCGCACGTTCGGGGTGCGGAGACAAACCGTTCTTTGCACAGAAGGAATTATACTCCTTTTGCTTAATGTTAATTTCCCTTTGGCAACGCTGGGCATCAAGAGTATCACCGGCAGCGGAAAGCGCCATCCTGCGGTCTTTTAATTTGCGCAATTCCGTTTCGCGCCTGCGCATTTCCTGTGTGGCATCATATTTTTGCCGACTGTTCTGCCGCATTTTCTCAAGTTCTTCTTCAGTATATGTCGGTTCCGACACTCCAATAATGATTGGTAAGGCAAAATGCTTACAATTCCATTCGCCAATCGGCCTTTTAAATCCCTCGTACACCCTGCCGTTTACATCGGTGCTGCTTTTCCCTTCTTGCATTTTATTGAATTCTTCATTTGAGAACTGATGCCCTTGAACATCCGCATGATCCGGAGCGGATATTATGATATTATAAAGAAAAACGAACTATAAATATTATGAATTCAATACAGTGAAATTCCAAAAAATTCATGCAAAATTCATGCAAACAAAAAAGAAACCGCATAACCATGCGGTTTCTTGGCTTTCTGGTGGAGACGAAGAGGATCGAACTCTCGACCTTACGGATGCGAACCGTACGCTCTCCCAGCTGAGCTACGCCCCCACATAAATATCAAGTTTTTAACCCAAAAAATTCTGTATCGGGCAATTTATAGCCCGTTACAACTAATGATTATAGTACCAAGAATTAAAATTGTCAACCATAAATTCGTGTAATTTTAAAACCGCCATTGTCGAAAGACTAATGACGGTTTTTACTGGTGGAGACGGTTGGACTTGAACCAATGACCCCTTGCATGTCAAGCAAGTGCTCTAACCAACTGAGCTACGCCTCCAAATATATCGGTGTGGCGGTTATTCAACCACACCGATGATTTTACCACATTTGAAAATCAATTTCAATACTTTTATTCGCAATTTTCAATTTCGCTTATCAAATCAATGCGGTGCTGGTGGCGGCCGCCCTCAAACTCCGTATCGACAAAGGTATCCACAATCTCCAAAGCGGTGCCGATACCGATAACCCTGCCGCCAAGGCACAAAATGTTGGAGTTGTTATGAAGCCTTGTGTATTTCGCGGAAAAATGTTCGCTTAGCGCGGCGGCTCTGATTCCCTTTACCTTGTTAGCAGCAAGTGACATTCCGATACCCGTTCCGCATATCAGTATTCCAAGCTCGTTTTCACCCGATGCCACGCTTTTTGCCACCTTAATGGCGATATTCGGGTAATCGACCGCCGTTTTTTCGTAAATTCCAAAGTCGGTAACGTCGAACCCGCGAGCTTTTAAATGTTCCAAAATAGCGTTCTTGTGCTCGAAACCGCCATGGTCGCAGCCTATTGCAATCTTCATAAATTTTGTTCCTTCTTTCTTTTAAGCTCCCTTTCCGCCTGTGGAAGCCGCAAATATACAGGTTTTAGTTCTTCAGGCGACGAAAAGTCTTCGTTATTAATATTCTCAAGCGCGGCAACCGCTACTCCTTCTGCTGACTGAAATCTGTGCCGCCAATGTGAAATTGAGACATTTTTTATATCCTTAACATACGGGTAAAAAACCTCCGCCCCGTCGCCTACAATTATTATTCTGTTTGTATTTTTCGACAGGTAGTGGATTTCCCCTCGTAGCTCCTCACACAAAAGTGCCCTGTCCTTACAAAGGCGGGTGATTTTACCGTCCTGAATTTTAAAATTTGCGTTATACACCTGATTGCAGCGAGCATCCATGACCGCGCAAACCGTGCAGTCGGTATCGGAATAGTTTTCCGCCATGGCGCGTAATGTTGAAACAGGTATGCAGGGAATCTTTCTTGCCGCTGCCAAACCCTTTACGGCGCTGATACCGATCCTGACCCCGGTAAATGAGCCCGGCCCCGCGCTTACTGCGAAGCCTTCAATACTGTCAATTTCGGTGTTTGAGATTTCAAGCAACGATTTTATCATTGGCATGAGGGTCTGGGAATGGGTCATTTTAACGTTTGTAAAGGCAATGGCAATAATTTTCCCATTATCCGAAATAGCCGCCGAACACGGCGTTGCCGAACATTCTATTGCCAATATTTTCATTCTACCGCTTCCTCTTTTGTGAATATGGTAATACTTCGCGTATCTTCGCCCAAATCCTCAATCTTAACATATATCGTACCCTCGGGAAGAGCGTTTTCGATATTCTCACTCCATTCGGCAGCTATAACCCCGCCGGCATCCATGTAATCGAAAAAACCGCTGGAATAAAGATCCTGCCAAGAGGAAATCCTGTACATATCAAAATGAAACAAGGGCAAGCGCCCTCCGACATATTCGTTTATCAGGGCAAATGTGGGGGAAGTAACCTCGCCGGTGTAGCCTAAACCCCTTGCAAGTCCTTTTGTGAAGCAGGTTTTACCCGCGCCGAGACCGCCGATAAAGGCTATTATCTCTCCGCCGCAAAGAGACCTTGAGAATTCTTCGGCAATTCTTTCTGTTTCTTCCCTGCCGTGCGATATGAACTTCTTCATTTCATGCCCTCGTTGTTAAAAAATGAACAAAACTTACTATATTAGTAGTATTGACATAATAAAAAATACATGTTAAAATAGTTTATTAAACAAAAGCCCCCGATAATACTTATCGAAGGCTTTTGTGGAGCTGAAGATGGGACTCGAACCCACGACCTGCTGATTACGAATCAGCTGCTCTACCAGCTGAGCCACTCCAGCACTACCTTACCATTATAGCAATAATTTTTTTTCAAGTCAAGCAAATTTATTCAGCATGGAGGATGTTTAAATGGAAACTATTAATCAGCGTGTTGCAAGATGCAGGAAACTTGCAAACCTAACACAAACAGATGTTGCGGAAAAACTGAATATGAAATGCAGTACGTATTCCCAAATGGAAAGAAAAGGTATTATTAGTGCTGAAAGATTGTTGAAGCTGGCTCAGATTTTTGATGTGTCTCCCAATTATCTGTTAAACGGTCAAGAGATTCCGGGTTACGAACTTCCTCCAGTTACGGATTCTCAAAATCACGAAAACGGAGAAAGACTTTTGCAGTCCACTTCACTTCCGAAATCCGAAACCTTTATAATTACCAAAAAGGAGGAAAATTTCATTAAGATGGTTCGCTATCTTTCAAAAAGTGCTCGTGAAGACATTATGGACTATGTCCATACTCTTTACACCAGAGAGAAATACGGCAAAACCACTAATGAAAAACCCGGTAACAAAAAAGATAACAGCTAACAGGAACACATCGAAAAGTAAAGAGCTAAACCCCGCTGCCGCATTAAAATGCGGCAGCATTTTTTAGTATTTAAAAATTAACCTCGGACGACCTTACGTTTGGTGGTCTTTGAGATTATCGCAAGCTTGACACAATCCGGCTTTAATGTTATAATTACCGCACTTAACAAAAGCTGACGGTATCCGTTTAGGATTTAAACCGGAATAGAGGTGAAATTCCTCTGCGAACTCGTCGCCGTAATTTATGTCAGATTTTTCATATGCCACTGTGCAAAGGCTTTTGCCGCATGGGAAGGCGAAAAATCATGAAAAGTCACTCTGCCTTTTCGCATAATAAGTCGGAATACTCGCCGTCAGTGGCAGCTGCAAAACGCTACGAGTAATTAGCAGTGTAAAACAAAGTAAAATGCTATGTATTGAGGTGTTTTACGTAGTTTACATCTAATTTTGCATCTGTCTTGTTAAAGTTAAATACAAAGGAGTTTTAAAATTGAATAGTAAAAAAACGGTCATCATTCTGGCAGCGGTTTTGGTGGTTTTATTTGCCGCGGCCGCTTCGGTCTACCTTTTAAATAGGCCCGAAACCCAAAAAGGGCAGAAAACCATTAACGTAACCGTGGTTTTCGCCGACAAAACCGAGAAAAAGTACGAAATAAAAACCAATGCCGAATACCTTGCCGATGCCCTTTTGGACGGAAAAATAATAACCGAAAAATCCGCCGATGGATTGTACACCGTAATTGCGGGCGAGCGCGCCGACTATAACCTTGATAAATCGTGGTGGCGGGTTACAAAAGACGGCGAGGAAACAAATGTCGGAATCAACGAGCAGCCCGTTGCGGATGGTGATCGGTTTGAAATCACAAACACGCCAAGCTAAGCTTAAAGAAACTATACTTCTCACCCTTATGGGGGTGATTATGTACATTTCACAGGTTACATTGTCGCAGCTTCCGAATATCGAGCTTGTGTCGCTGCTTGTCATTATCACGACCCGGCGCTTTGGACTGAAAGCGCTTTGTTCTATATATATATTTGTCGTTTGCGAGGTTTTTACCTACGGCGCGGAGCTTTGGGTTATAAATTACATGTACGTGTGGACGGTGCTTTGCGTAATTTCGCTTGTCTTTAAAAAATTGGACAATTCCTTGATTTTCGCATTTTTATCCGCCATATTCGGGCTATGTTTCGGTACTCTTTGCTCAGTTCCCTATTTTTTCGTCGGCGGTGCCGCAATGGGTTTTAGCTACATTGTGGCAGGCTTATGGTTTGACATTGTCCACTCTATAGGCAATTTTGTTCTAACGTTATTACTATACAAACCCTTGACCAAGGCACTTGATAACGTAATTAACAAATATATATACATAAATTGTCAATGGTGACAATATTTTCCACATTATGCATTAATTGAAGCTATTATTTTTGGTTATATTTATACTTGACTTTTAATCCATAGTAATGTATGATGAGAAAGTAATTGTAAAGATATACAGTATTGAGATTGCAATATTGAGGTTACAATGAGAAAAGAATTTGTCGGGAATTATGAAAATATGTCGGATGACGAAATCGTCTCCCTTATTAAAAGCGGCAATCTTGAACCTATTGGAACCTTAATTAATCGATATTATCCTACAATTCTGATGTATGTCAATCAGTTGTGCCCTGCCGAATGGCGTGAGGACGCTGTTCAGGAAGCCACCTTTGCGCTATACAGCGCAATTAAGGGGTACAACCGTGAAAAATCTTCATTCCCAACCTTTGCAGACCTGTGCATTAAGCGCTCGGTTATTGCGTATTTAAAGGCGCAAAACCGCAAGAAGGTAATTCCTTCACAGCTTGTCTCTCCTATTGACGAGGTTGTTCTTGCTGACTGTAACAGTCCGGAAAAGATTTTTTTCGACCGTAATGATTACGAAGTCCTGACGGACACCATCAAATTAGAGCTTTCTTCTTTAGAATATAAGGTTTTACAACTTTATCTTTCAGGGTATAAGTATGCTGCTATTGCGGGTATTCTTGACATCTCTGAAAAATCCGTAAGCAATGCGCTGTTGCGGATAAGGAAGAAACTAAAGCAGCAATAGACGGTTTCCCGTTTATTAATATTTACAGTCAAAATGACTAATTAACAACCAAGTGAGGTAAGAGAGATGTTTCAAGACAAGACCCTGGTTTGCAAAGAGTGTGGAGAAGAATTCGTATTCACCGCAAGGGAACAGGAATTTTATGAATCCAAAGGCTTTGTAAACGAACCGCAGCGTTGTAAGACCTGCCGCGACAAG
The DNA here is from genome assembly GCA_050946805.1 of Acutalibacteraceae bacterium. Classification (GTDB taxonomy): domain Bacteria; phylum Bacillota; class Clostridia; order Oscillospirales; family Acutalibacteraceae; genus UBA737. The sequence continues at coordinate 6,175 of JBMNVM010000061.1, forward strand.
CGTAAGAATGCTGCCAGAGCACCCAAAGAAATGCATCAGGCCGTATGTGCCGCTTGTGGCGGAGTTGCCAATGTACCCTTCGTTCCGCGTGACGATCGTCCGGTATATTGCAGCGAGTGTTTTGCAAAAATGCGCGAACAAGAAAACGCCGGCGAATCCGCTGAATAAATTAGTTTTCAAACCGTCCTCTCGGACGGTTTTTTTGCACTTTTGTGTTTTTTTAAATTTTAACATTTTGGTAATAAAATTATTATACAATCAATACAAATGAATGCTATTATTGCTGACAAAGAAGGAATTTCCCCTTAATTTGCCGGAAAAGGTACTGTTAAGCAAACATTCAGTTTGCCGATGTAAATTATAAGCCGAAAATCGGCGCTTGCCGCGGGATTACACTTTTTACACAAAATAAAAAAACGGAGAAAAAGTTATGCAGCACAAAATATTAATTGTTGACGACGATGAAAACATATGTGAATTATTAAGGCTTTATCTTGAAAAGGACGGTTTTGAGACAATTGTTACCAACAATGGCAAGCAGGCCATCGAATATGCAGGAAAACATTCGCCCGACCTTATATTGCTTGACATAATGATGCCAGAGCTTGACGGTTGGCAGGTCTGCCGCGAAATTCGCAAAACTTCAGAAGTGCCGATAATTATGCTGACCGCAAAGGGCGAAACCTTTGACAAAATTTTGGGGCTTGAGCTTGGTGCGGACGATTATGTGACAAAACCCTTTGATACAAAGGAAGTCATAGCCCGCATAAAAGCGGTTCTCCGTCGAAGCAACGATATTGAGAAGCAAAACGGTGTAAAAGAAGTCAAATACGACAATCTGCGAATCAACCTTACAAACTATGAGCTTGAGGTTGACGGCAAAATCATTGACACTCCGCCAAAAGAGCTCGAACTGATTTATCATTTAGCAAGCAATCCCAACCGCGTTTACACCCGCGACCAACTGCTTGACGAGGTTTGGGGCTTTGATTATTACGGTGATTCGCGAACGGTTGACGTTCATGTGAAAAGACTGCGCGAAAAGCTTGAAGACGTTTCGGACAAATGGTCCCTTAAAACCGTTTGGGGCGTTGGATACAAATTTGAGGTTAAATAAAAATGAAGCTCAAGCTTTTCAAAAAGTACTTTCTTGCGACCTCGGCCATCATTATTTTAAGTCTTTCGATAATGATGATGATTTTATCGTTTGTGTTTAGCAGCTATGTTACAAAATCTAAGCAGCACACCCTAAACCTTGCCTGCGAGGAGGTCGCCGACTATTTAAATCAGGTGGTTGACGGTTCAAAAGAAATAGACACGCCGCGGTTTTTCGGTATAATGCGGTCGATAGCCAAAATTGCCGACATTGACCTTTTTATTACCGACACAAACGGCGAGATTGTTGCCTGCGGCTGTGCCGAACCCCAAAAAGATGAGGATTGCATACACACCGGCATTTCGCTTTCAAAAGAGGAATTAAAGCGGTATTCAAACACCGGCAAAGAACTGAAGCTTGGAACGCTTGGTATCTATTCCAAAACACGCTACATATCCTCAAAAGCGGTTAAAAATAAGGATAATACGCAATACGCCACAGTGTTTGCGACCGCGCCGCTAACCTCCTTCGCAAATCTTATTTCGACCATCACAAAGCTTTATCTTGCATGGGCGATTGTACCGCTGATTTTGATGTTCTTTGCGATAAGCGTTATGACATATAGAATGACAAAGCCGCTAAAGCTTATGTCCGAAGCGGCCAGAGCCATGGCAAAGGGCGACTTTTCAAGGCGAATTCCCGTTACAAGTGATGATGAAATCGGCGAGCTTGCCATTTCATTCAATATGATGACCAATTCCCTATCGCAGCTTGAGAGTATGCGCAAGGACTTTGTGGCCAATGTATCACACGAGCTTAAAACGCCAATGACCACAATAAGCGGGTTTATTGACGGCATACTGGACGGTACGATCGAGCCGACAAAGCAGCATTATTATCTTGAAATTGTGTCGGATGAAATCAAGCGCCTATCAAGGCTTGTGCAGTCCATGTTAAGCATGGCAAGGCTTGAGTCGGGCGAGTTCACCCTTAAACCCGAACTTTTCGACTTTAGGGAGCTTTTGTGTACAATAGTTATAAGCCAAGAACAGCGCATAGAAAACCGCAGGCTTAAAATTACGGGGCTTGACACGCTGGAGAGTATTTCATTAAAGGCCGACCGCGACTTAATTCATCAAGTAATTTATAATCTGGTCGACAATGCGATAAAATTCAGCAACCCCGGCGGCGAAATATCCTTTACCCTGCACAAAGAAAACAAAAAGCTTGTTTTCACGGTCTCCAACACGGGGCCGGGTATTCCCCAAAAGGATTTAATGTATATTTTTGAGCGATTCTACAAGGTTGACAAATCCCGCTCTGAAGCCAAGAACAATACGGGACTGGGGCTGTATTTGGTAAAAACCATTGTTGTCGCCCATTCCGGCAG
>JBMNVM010000062.1:0-8472 GCA_050946805.1 Acutalibacteraceae bacterium
CCGAAATGCTGCCTAAAGCAACGGAAACCCGATGTATCACTGGACACATCTTGAGCTTAAGCGTTATTTTGATTATGACGGTGTGCTAAACGGCGAGACAGCCGAGGAGGTTTGGCAGCTTTGCAACAAAAAGCTTCAGGATGATTCAATGCGGGTGCGCAGCATTATTGAAAAATCCAATGTTAAAATGATCGGTACTACCGACGATCCGATAGACAGCCTTGAATGGCACAAAAAACTTGCCGAAGACAAGACCTTTGATGTAAAGGTTGTACCCTCCTACCGTCCCGACAAGGCGGTAAACATTGAAAAGCCGGGATTTAAAGAGTATATAGAAAAGCTGGCGGCTGCTTCGAATATAGAAATTAAAACGGTTGAGGATGTAAAGCGCGCGCTGACCGATAGGCTCGAATTTTTCGCTTCTTTAGGCTGCAGAGCTTCCGACCACGGACTTGATTATGTGGTCTACTCCCCCGCGGATGACCAAAAGGTCGAGCAGATTTTCGCCGATGCCATGAACGGCAAGGAAATAAATAAACAGGAAGCGGATATGTACAAAACCGCTATAATGCTTCATTTAGGGCGCGAATACAGCCGGCTTGGCATTGTAATGCAGCTGCACTACGGCGCACAGCGCAACACAAACACAAAGATGTTTGAAAAGCTGGGACCCGACACCGGCTTTGACTGTATTGCAACCCATGACTGCGCAACGGCCATCACCGGATTTTTAAATGCGCTTGAGTACGAAGGAAAGCTACCCAAAACCATACTTTACTCCTTAAACCCGCAGGACAATGAACTGCTTGACACAATACTGGGTTGCTTCCAAGGAACCGAGGTTGCCGGCAAGCTGCAACACGGCTCCGCTTGGTGGTTTAATGATACAAAATCCGGCATGGAGGATCAGCTTAAATCCCTTGCAAACCTGTCTGTACTCGGCAACTTTGTCGGAATGCTCACCGACTCACGCAGCTTCCTGTCCTACACGCGCCATGAATACTTCAGAAGAATACTTTGCAACCTAATTGGCGAATGGGTGGAAAACGGCGAATACCCGGATGATGAAGAGCAGCTTGGCAAACTTGTAAAAGACATTTGCTACTTCAACGCAAAAAAATACTTCTGCCTGTAAATTTTTAAAACGCAAAAAGAAACCGATTCAAAAATCGGTTTCTTTTATTTTTAAAATGTTTTTTACCTGAAATAGGTATAATACAGCCAAAGAACGGTATACCTGTCTTTCATATCTTTCGCATAAAGCACCGCTTGGTCTATTTTTTCTTGACCGTACATTGAAATGAAATCAGAGTATCGCAATCCAATCTCTTCAGCCATTCGGTTGATTTCTGCCGAAGACGGCGCTTGATTGAGCAGTGCCGCAATATCGCTCCATTTTTGGGTAACCGTATCGCTATCATCCTCATAATACCAACCGAGTTTCTTTTGCAAAGCTATTACATTCTCTGCCGAACTTAAATAAATTTCCCGTATTTTCTTTTCCCACATATCAAAGTCAAAAGCGCGTTTTGCGGGTATTGAAGCAATAATTTTCTCGCGCAACCTTGCGGTTACGATCGATGAATAAAGCACAGCAATTCCGTGAGAAAAATAAGGTTTTTGGTCAAGTATTCCTTTAATCTCAAAAAAATGGGCAAGGTGATGCTCGCTGCCGGATGCCGGACGTGAGGAGACGACATAGCTCATTGCAATTCCAACCGTTATAAGCGCTTTTGTCAGTGTTTTTATTGCTGCCTCATCATGCTCCATTATCCTTTTGGCCAACGGTTTTACATTTTGAATCTCACTATATACAAGATCGTAAACCCTCTGACAGAAATACTCCCCCTTAATAAGAGCACTCAACTTCCAGTCATTTAAGCATGAATACTTTCCGATAATATCTCCGTATCCGCTGCGCAGCATTTCGAGCGGCGCTGCTTTTAAGATTTCAGTGTCGGCTATTATCGCTTTGGGCGGCCGGCAATTAATAGTAATTTTCATACCCTCAAGAATCATTGCTGCTCCGGCCGAAACATAACCATCCATCGAAGGCGCCGTAGCAACTATAAAATACGGTATTTTATGCTGAAAACTTACATATTTGCACAAATCATTAATCACGCCGGAGCCGATACCTATTATTAAATCTGTCTTATCGGTAATTGCCTTGTTGATTTCGGCTATTTTTTCTTCATTCGGAATCACTACATGCCCGTTTCCTTTTAAAACAATCTTGTCAGCACCTAAGGGCAAAAGCGAAAAAGCCCTTTCTCCGCAGACTTCCCATGTATTTTCATCTGCCACAACCAAAATGTGCGCATAACCCCGGCAGATCTCCGGCAAATACTTTAAGGCATTTTTTTCGATGGCAATCGTTTCTACCGGACAGGTATGTATTCTGCCGCAGGAACAATTATTAATTCCTCCGGTCAAGTCATTAATACTCATCCTTTATCCCCTTGCTTAAAAACGAAAATATTTCTTTTGCGCTCTTTACTACAATATCCGGTTTGTCAGATGATTTTTCAAGCATTTCAGCCGTCGTTTCTCCGCTCATAACAAGTATGGAAACGGCTCCGGCATTAAGCCCGCTTTTAATATCGGTATAAATTCTGTCACCAACAACAGCGGTTTCCTTTGGAGCACATCCTTCCTTTTCCATTGCAAGCTCAATCATTAACGGTGAAGGTTTGCCTATTACAATCGGGCGTTTTCCCGTTGCGTTGAAAATCATATCACATATACTGCCGCAATCGGGAACACTGCCGTATTCGGTAGGGCAAACATAATCGGGATTTGTGGCAATATACGGCAAATCCTGCGTGCAAAGCATTTTGCAAACATCTTCAAGTTTACGGTAGGTCAGTTCAGTGTCGTATCCTATAACGATACATTCGGTTTCCTCGGTGTTTTCCGTAATTTCAAACCCGTTTTGTCGCAATTCCTCTTTTAGCGAACTTGTACCGCAGACATACAGTTTTTTCCCGTTATAATGCTTTTTCAAATAATATGCCGTCGCCTGAGACGAAGTCATGAAATCTCGCTTCGCCGCATCAATGCCCAATCTTTTTAGTTTTTCAACATAATCCGCTACACTTTTAGATGAATTATTTGTTATAAAAAGATACTTTTTCCCGGCATCTCGAATAGCTTTAAGCAGTCCCGGTGTAAAATCAAAAAGACGGTTTCCTATATACAGCGTACCGTCCATATCAAATAAAAACAATTTTATGTTTTTTAATTTTGAAATTTCCATTTTGTCGCTCCTTAAAGCATATTTTGGTTGCGGGAACATAAGTTTCAATACAATTTTAATTATTATATCACCATTTATAACCGTTTCAATAGACTTTTATAAATATGTGTGGGATTTTTTGATATGTTTAATTAAAAAATAACGGCAATAAATCGCAAAATTCTTGCTTTGTTTGGCATGCGTGGTATAATAAATTCGTTATAAAAACCGTTTGGCGGGGAAACAGGAGGAATTTATTATGAAACAGCCTTTCAGCATCTGGTCATCCTTTGATATTGACCTTTCACCGGAGGATATGGTGCTTGCCATGGAGGATAGGGGACTTACTGTATGTGAACTGTCCGACGAGCACGCCGCCGAGCTTTTAAAGCGCCCCGGCGACCCATATGATACCGGTAAGACCTTTCGTGATTTTGCCGCTTCACACGGACTGTCCTTTCCGCAGGGGCATCTCTGGCTACGGGTTCGGTTGTGCGATTCGAATACCGATTCGGTAGGCATTCTAAAAAACTGGCTTAAACTTTTTGCCGGTATCGGTATTAAAAATGCCGTACTGCACTGTGATGCCAAATCTTTCCCTGAAGGCACGCCAATAAATGAAATTTATGAAGCCAATGCCCAAAAGCTCCGCCCGCTTGCCAAAACCGCCGAGGAGTTGGGTATTCGCATATGCCTTGAAAATCTCAGCACTACGTTTCAAAGCGCGAAATCTCTACTGGAGGTTATAAACAGGGTAAACTCTCCAGCTTTGGGAATTTGTTTGGATACAGGACATCTTAATATTTCAGGCGTATCCTCACAAAAAGAGTTCATCCTTAACGCCGGTGATAGGCTGCACGCTTTACATATAGCCGACAACGAAGGGCAAGCCGACCAGCATATGATGCCCTTCGGACGTGGCACCGTAGATTTTGCCGACGTTATGGCAGGGCTTAAAGAAATCGGCTACTCTGACCTGTTTAACTATGAAATCCCGGGCGAACGCAACCTGCCGCTGCCGCTTCGCAAGGCCAAAGCCGCATACCTGCAAGAGGTTACCGAATATCTCTTCTCGCTTTAACCTCATCTGTTTTACCCCTATCTTGGAAGTATATCAAAATAACTCTAATGTGATAAACGCCATATAAAATAAAAGCCCGCAAAATGCGGGCTTCATTCAGCTAAAAACCAGAGCCGCTTGTCCTTTTCGGACTTTGGCTCTGGTATATTTAGAGGTTTGTTTTTGTGTGTCAATAAATATTAAATTTTAATGGAAACTATAAAATTTTAATTTATTTTGGAAACTAATAAATTTTTTTATTTTGGAAACTATTAATCAGGAAATTATTAATTTTAATAATGGAAACTATTAATCAGTTTTTATTTTTTTACTATTCCGAAGATGATGAACCGGCACCTGTTGAAGAAGCGCCCTCACCATAAGGGCTGTAGAAGCCTTCAACACCGTAGTTGGCGCTGATAACGTCGGTATATTTACCGTCTTCAATCTTAAGTGTAAAGCTGAATTCTTTGAAGTTGTCACCAAGGTTTTTCTTAACTTCACGTACAATCGGTACATCATTGTCTGCGGTTCCGGGTTCGGCTTCAGAGTATGTAAATGTAACCTTACCTCCCGCATCCGCTTCGTCTCCTGCACCCTCCGCGGCAACATCGCCGTGAGATACAAGGATCATTGTGAGTGTGGACTTAGCGGACATGTACACGCTGTTAGCGTTGGCGTCCTCAACCTTTGCGCGCGAGTCGCCGATCAGACCGATCATGGTGGGTACCAAAATAGCAGCTAAAATGCCGAGAATGGCGATTACTACTATTAACTCCACCAAGGTAAAACCGCGTTTGTCCTTTTTGAGTTTTGCCAGTAGTTTTGTCATTGTTTTGCCTCCTATAATTACTTTTTTGTAAAAAGATTATAAGAAAGCCATAACAATCCCTTGGAAATTGTGATTTTAATGGCAGCTGGCTGTCAAGGATACGAGATCCCGAGACCCTATAGCTTTGCGTCGCTGGCTTTCGCCAGGTTTGCCTTTTTCATTATAATCTTTTACCCCCCTAATATAGCACTTTAAATTAATTTTGTCAATACAAATTGTCGCAGTAAACATTTTCCAAACAAAATTTGAGAAAATTTGTAATGTTTTGTCGCATTTAAACAAAAAATATTGCATTTAGTTTCGCGATTTGTATGTTATGCGAGGTACCGTTTGAGCATTTCCTGGTCGGAACAGTGCAAAAGCGCATCCTGAAGTGAAATTTTATTGCTCTTTACAAGCTGGCTTAAAGAGTAATCCATGGACATCATGCCCTGCGCAGTCGCCGTCTGCATCATTGATGGAATTTGGTGGGTTTTGCCCTCGCGAATGACGTTTCGTATGGCGTCGTTCATGATAAGCACCTCCATGGCTGCCACACGTCCGTCTGAGCCTCTTATTCTCATAAGCTGCTGCGAAATTACCCCCTGCAAAACGCCAGACAACTGCACCTTTATTTGCTGCTGCTGTTCGCTTGGGAACATATCTATAATACGGTCAATCGTCTGAGGCGCGTTGACGGTGTGCAAGGTGGATAGCACCAAATGCCCTGTCTCGGCCGCCGAAACCGCAATTGACACCGTTTCAAGATCGCGCATCTCACCTACCAGAATAACGTCCGGGTCCTCGCGCAGCGCCGCCCTAAGAGCGGATGAAAAGGTTTGGCTGTCCTCCCCGATTTCACGCTGGTTTACAATACACCTTTTATGCTTGTGAAGGTATTCGATAGGGTCCTCAAGGGTTAAAATATGCCCTCTCTTGTTCTCATTAATGTAGTCTATCATTGCGGCAAGTGTTGTGGATTTACCGCTTCCGGTAGGGCCTGTTACCAAAATAAGCCCTCTCGGCTTCATGGCAAGATCTTTGAAAACGGCAGGAAGCCCCAAAGCGTCAATAGATGGTATTTTATTTGAAAGCACGCGCAAAACAACCGAGTAAGAGCCGCGCTGCTTGAAAATATTTACCCTGAAACGTCCGGTAGAGGGGATTGAATAGGAAAAATCCACCTCACCATTGGCTTCCAGCTTATTGGCCTGATTTTCATTTACAAGCTGAAAAGCAAGAACTTTTGTGTCCTCCGCCGACAGCACATCATAGCCGTCAATCGACATCAGTTGACCGTCTACCCTGCACATGGGAGGCACTCCGACGGTTATATGAGTATCCGAACATTTAAGCGCCACGGCCTTTATCAGTATTTCGTCCATGTTAAGAACCATATTTTCAATCCCACACTTCTTACATTATCTTTTAATCGTTGCTGTATGTTACCTTAATCAATTCGTCAATGGTAGTAATCCCCTGAAGCACTAACTCCTTGCAGGTTTCCCTCAGGGTTTTTGTGCCGTTTTTTACGGCAAGCTCGCGCAGTTCCTCTGTGCTGCCGCCCTTGTTTACAAGGCTTACCATTTCTTTGTTCATTATAAGTATTTCATGTATGGCGGTTCTGCCGGTGTATCCTGTGTTGTTGCAGACCTTGCAACCGGTACCCTCGTAAACATCGACCGAGTTTTCGATATTTAACAGTTTGTTTTCAACTTCGGTTGTTTTTCTTGAGGTTTTGCATTTAGGGCAGATTTTGCGCACAAGTCTTTGGGATACAACACCTTTAAGGGAAGCCGCCACCAAAAACGGTTCTATTCCCATGTCAATAAGTCTTGAAACGGTCGAGGCCGAATCGTTTGTATGTATGGTCGATAAAACAAGATGTCCCGTAATAGAAGCCCTTACGGCGATTTCGGCCGTTTCGGTGTCGCGTATTTCGCCTATCATTATAATGTCGGGGTCCTGACGTAAAATGGAGCGCAGTCCTTCGGCGAAGGTCAGCTTGGCCTTTACATTTACCTGCACCTGGTTTATGCCTTCCATTCGGTACTCGACCGGATCCTCTACTGTTATTATGTTAACCTTTGGAGTGTTCAACTCATTTAAAACGGTGTACAAAGTGGTGGATTTTCCGCTTCCCGTAGGTCCTGATACCAGAATAATTCCGTTGGGATTTTTCAAAATCTGGTCAAACATTTTGGAGTTTTCCTCGGTAAAGCCGAGCTGACTTCTTTGAAGTGCAACCCCTCTTCCGCCCAGTACGCGTATAACGATTTTCTCGCCGTTTACCGTCGGCAGTACCGACACACGCAAATCCACGTTTGTTCCGTTAAAGGTTGTGCAAATTCGTCCGTCCTGCGGAACGCGCTTTTCGGCTATGTTCATATCCGCCATGATTTTAAGGCGCGCCACCACCGCCGAATGGGCGGCTTTTGTTATGCTTAACTGCTCGTGAAGCTCGCCGTCTATACGGTACCTGATTTTTACGGTGTTCTCCATCGGCTCTATGTGAATATCGCTTGAGCGTGAATTTATCGCGTGGTTTATAATTAAGTTTACCAGCCTTACAATGGGGGCATTGTCCACACCCTCGTTTATCTCGCTGCTCAATGCCTCCACATCGTCCATTGTGTATTCCTTGTTGATGTCATGCAGCGTTTCGTCGGTCTGGGTCTGCTCGTAAAGCTTTACTATTGCGCTTTCAATATCACTCGGTGCCGCAAGCACCAGCTTGATTTCCATTTTGGTCTCAAGCTTTAGGTCATCCAAAGCATGGAAATTCATAGGGTCGGCGGTCGCTATGGTAAGCTGCCTGCCCTCTTTGGCTATTGGAACTACCGTATGCTTTTTAGCCGTTTCATGGGAAAGTACCTGCGACAGCTCGGAGGGAATCTCCATTGTCGGCAGGTCATAATAGGGTATTCGAAAACGGTATTCCATGGCCTTCATAAGCTGTTTTTCGGTAATATAGCCTAATGACAGCAGTATTTCGGACAGCTTGTCCTTTCCGCCGCCTTCTGATTGAAGCTTTACGGCCTCGTCAAGCTGCTCTTGCGTGATTATTCCGGTTTCTACAAACAGTTCACCAATAGGCAGATTAGTATACATGCACACACCCCACAAGCATATTTCCGAAAATTTATTTTAAAATAAGCGAAATATAGAAATTTATTATATTTTCCCCTGCGAAAATGCAAACCAATACGCCAAAGGCTATAAATGGGCCGAAGGCAATCGCGGTTTTACGGTCGGCCTTTTTATTGCCAAGCAGTAAAAGTGCGTAAAGCGCCGCCGTTACCGATGCGATAAGCATTGTAAGCAAAATCTGCTTCCAGCCGAGCAACAGCCCGCAGACGGCCA
>JBMNVM010000063.1:0-8439 GCA_050946805.1 Acutalibacteraceae bacterium
TAAATATTTCATATCCTTATGCAAAGAAAAAGTTAGATGAATTGTTGAAAACATTAAATCTTTTAAGTGTTGAAAGTGGTGAAGAAAATATGAAAAATATCGAAGTAATTAATACACAGAATTGGATGGTTGATACCAAATCAAGCAAAGCATCTGATATTATAAAAGCAAAGCTCAAAGAGAATAACGGCAAGGCAGTAGTTACTACGCTTGAAGGTAAAACTTATGAGATAGTAGCTCTTGCTGACGGAGAAACATTTTTCTGCGAAGCGTTGCCGATTGCTCCATATTCGTATAAAGTATTTGATGATATTGTAGAGCTTTTAATTAATCAGGGTGGCAAAGCGCAAAAAGGTAATGCAAGAAATTATAAGGTTGGAGAAGAGAAGTGTGATGAAAATACAGTTGTTGGTGCAATAGGTATAAACTACTTTAAGAAAAGTTACGGTGAATCTACTTTTGACCCTGTGTTTATTATGGCAGCCGTTTTGGAATGGGCTGGTATAGCACACAATTTGCGTGGGTACATTGAACTTACACAGGAGTACAAGAATAAAATTTATTTTAGGTGAAAATTATGAATGATTATTATTTAAGAATAACGGCTACCAGTCTTTCTTTACCATTTAGGATAATTTTTTTAAGTTTAAAGTGGATTTTTAAAGTAACAATTCACATAATGTTAATTTCAATGTTTTTCTTGTATGGCATTTTTAAAGTGTTATTAAAATAGTAAATGCACAAAATCAACACAAAGGGACGGTTCTATTGTATTGATTAAATTTTGTAGTGCAAGGGCTTGTTCTTGCCGAAAATCAACAAAAAAGGCAGGAGTAAACCCCTGCCCTACAAATATATAGAGAAGACGATGCGTTATGCATCGTCTTTTTTGCTATATATTGCTTCACAATGCGATATATTTTATTTCATAAAATGCGATATAAACTCACTTTGTTCGTTTGCGATATGATATAAATCGAGTAAACGCCCGCAGGGCATATCGCATCGAAGATATATCGCACCATTAGGTATATCGCAAATCCCGTAAGGGATTTATATCGCTGCAAAATATCTTTACGATATTTTGCACTGCGTTCCGTCGTGGATAATTTCGTAATTATCTTTATAAATTAAATCCTCAATAAATACAAACTCATAACCCTCGTCTTTAAGGCATTTTAAAATTTCGGGCAGAGCCGCGGGTGTATTGTCGGCATCATTATGGAAAAGCACAATGCTGCCGGGGCGAACCTTGCGTGTAACCCGTTTGCAAATGCTGTCAGGCGTCGCATTGTCCTTCCAATCGAGGGAATCGACATCCCATTGTATGGTTTTCATGCCCATCTCGTCGACAACTTCAATCAAGGCGTTGTCATAATCCCCGTAGGGCGGCCGAAAAAGATTAGGCTTCTTTCCGGTTATTGCTTCAATCTTTTTGTTGCTGCTTTCGATTTCATCCCGCATTTGCTCCTTTGATAATTGCGGCATATGCGGGTGGGTATTGGAGTGGTTTTGAATTTCATGTCCGGCATCAAATAACGCCTTTACCGATTCTGGGTATTTATCCACCCACGCCCCTACGACAAAAAATGTCGCCGGTACATTGTACTCTTTGAGTATGTTTATCAAATCTTCCGTATCATCATTTCCCCAGGCGGCATCAAAGCTTATTGCCACCTGCTTTTTATTGGTCTCTACACTGTAAATCGGAAGCAGCCGATCCGAGTGGGCAAAAACCCCGATAGACCCCACAATAGCAATAATCAAGATGCAAACAAGGCAAATGCCGAACATTAATTGTTTTTTGGTTATAATTAAAAATCTCATAATCATATCTCCCTGCTTAACGTGTCAAGTATAAATCTGCCACAATATCTAATATGATTGTGGGCTTGTATAGTATTCCAACAAAACAAAAAAGCAGAGAAAACGGCATATATGGCCGAAATCTCTGCTTTTTTATGTTAGGAGTAAAAAATGAAAATTGTATCTTAAGAAATACGGGTACCTCTTAAAAGGATCCCCGCCGGCCCGACCTGCGGGTTAGATTTTGCGACAAAACCAAATCGGTATTAAACCGAATTAAGTGTATATCAAAATAAAATCAAGAGCGTATTTTATGGATTTCTTAGCTTTCCGCCGAAAAACCTTATATCACCGTTAAGGCGGTTAAAAAAGGTTAATTGCCGGTCAGGTATTTACCCGATTACCGCTTTGCGGCAGCGGGGTCGGGCTTGCGGGGACAGGGGTTTATAACGGTAAGCCTGCGGCGGCGAAAAGCGGCGAAAACCTTTCTTTCAAAGGCGATAAGGCGATCCTCATGCAAAAAGCACCAGAACAACGCCGTTACCATTAAAATCTCAAAAACAGTTGCCAATATTGATGTAAATGTCATAATTTTACCTCCCGAACATCTGTTCGTCATCTGTATTATACCCTCTTATTTCCACTTTGTCAAGTGTTTTTCGGATATTTTTATTATGCAACATCGTGTGTCCCAAAAACAGGACTTTTAAAATTTTGGTTTACGGTTATCATATTGTATGTTTGTGTATTATAAGGTATGACAGATTGCCGGAAATCAAAATTATCAAAATTTACATATAATACATTTTGGCAAGGTAAAACATAAAATATGAACAAAATGTAAAAAGTCAGGAAAGGTCAAAGAAAATTTATAAAAACTATTGACTTTTGAAATAATTGCCATATAATATAAACATTAGCACTTAAAGCTTTCGAGTGCTAAAAATAAAAAATATGGTATGCGGCACCATGCGGCGAGGTGAATTTTATGGAACTTACGCCTCGAAAACAGGCGGTTTTAAAGGCAGTGGTTAAAGCTTACATTGAAACGGGAGAGCCAATAGGCTCCAAAATACTTACCGAGCTTTTGGAAAATGCTCCCTCCTCGGCAACCTTGCGCAACGAGATGAGCGAGCTTTGCGAATTGGGGCTTTTAATGCAGCCGCATACGTCTGCGGGCAGGATTCCCACAAGCAACGGCTTGCGGCTTTATGTCGATTCACTCATGACCGAATCGGATATATCCGACAGCACAAAGAAGTATATTGACGACAGCATTAATCCCGCACATGGCGAGCTTGAACAGATACCGGATACCGCAGCACTTGTTTTATCAAAGCTTACCGGACTTCCCGCAGTAACATGCACAATATCCCACGGTGTTCCAACAATTAAACGACTCGAACTTCTGCCGGTCAGCCGTTATTCGGCAATGCTGTTTATCATGACCGACGATGGGCGCACCCGCAGCCGGATTTTCAGGCAAAGCAGCGATTTCACACCGGCCACTAAAAGACTGTTTTTTGATGTGGCTCGCAAACATCTGATAGGCAGAACCACCGATGAGTTGAATATCGGCTATATTCAAAGTATTGCCGTATCGGCGGCAACCTCGGTGCTTGAGTTGATCCCCCTGCTTACCGCGGTCTGCGATATAGCATCGCAGATAACGACAAGGGATGTAAAGCTCTTTAACGAAGGCGCTTTGTATAATATATGTGATGATGAAAAAACCGCGCGGCGCATTACATCACTTGTAAGAAGCAAGGAACCCGTAATCTCAATTTTAGAGAAGGTGGGGGACGGGGTCGGAACCGTTTTCGGGGTAGACACAGGCTATGAAGAGCTATACGACTATTCGATAGTGGCGGCAAAGTTCAAGGTGCCTGATAAATATACAGGCTATATCGGAATAATCGGCCAGAACAGAATGTCTTATGAGCATATTGTGCCGGCCACATTATATACAGCCCAACGGCTAAGCGCCGTTATGACTAAAGCACAAAAGGATATGGAGGATTAAACAATGGCAGAGGAAAATCAAAATACCAAAGTTCCCATAGACGAGGAAGCCGGTAATCCGGAGAATACCCAAAGCAAAGAAACGGTTGAAAACACCCAAACCAACGAAAATAATGAAGTAAAACAAGCCGATAAATCAAACGAAAACACCGATGGCAAGGATAAAAAGCATAAGAAACCCAAGACCCAGTCGGAGGTTGAAAAACTAAAGGCGGAGCTTGAAAGCAAAAACGAACTGCTGCTTCGCACCGCCGCGGAGTATGACAATTACAGAAAGCGAACCGAGCGTGAGCGCGCATCAATCGCCGAATACGCAAAGGCAAGCGTTATTAAACAGCTTTTACCGATACTTGACAGTATTGACCGCGCAAGCCTTCACAAGGATAAGGGCGGTGAAGAATATATAAAAGGTATCGAGCTTATTGTAAAACAGTTTGAATCCCTTGCAGAAAAGCTTGAGATTGTTGATGTTGCCAAGGTAGGAGACAAATTCGACCCCAACTTTCATGAAGCTGTTATGCATATCGAGGATGAAAGTCTGGGTGAGAACGTAATTGCAGAGGTAATGCAAAGAGGCTTTAAAATCGGGGACACAATAATACGTCCCGCAATAGTTAAAGTAGCAAATTAAACACCATTTATATTGGAGGAAATAAATTTATGGGCAAAATTATTGGTATAGACTTAGGTACAACTAACTCCTGCGTAGCGGTTATGGAGGGCGGCGAGCCGGTAATAATTCCTAACGCAGAGGGCGGAAGAACCACACCTTCGGTTGTGGCATTTTCCAAAACGGGTGAGAGAATGGTAGGTCAGGTTGCAAAGCGCCAGGCCATTACAAACCCTGACAGAACCATCAGTTCAATTAAGCGTGAAATGGGTACTGCCCACACGGTTGACATTGACGGTAAGAAATACACTCCTCAGGAAATTTCGGCAATAATTCTTCAGAAATTAAAGGCCGATGCCGAGGCTTATCTCGGCCAGCCGGTAACCGAAGCGGTTATCACTGTTCCGGCATATTTTACCGATTCTCAGCGTCAGGCCACAAAGGATGCCGGAAAAATTGCCGGTCTTGATGTTAAGCGAATCATAAACGAGCCCACCGCCGCTGCGCTTGCATACGGTATTGACAAGGAAGAGGATCAAAAGATCATGGTATATGACCTTGGCGGCGGTACCTTCGACGTTTCGATAATCGAAATTGGCGACGGCGTTCAGGAGGTTCTCGCAACAGCCGGTAACAACCGTCTTGGCGGCGATGATTTTGACAAGCGCATTATGGACTATATTATAAATACCTTCAAGGCCGAGCAGGGAATCGACCTGTCGACCGATAAAATGGCCATGCAGCGTATAAAGGAAGCCGCCGAAAAGGCCAAAATTGACCTTTCCAGCATGACCACCACAGATATCAACCTTCCCTTCATTACCGCCGATTCCACAGGACCCAAGCATTTTGAGACTACCCTTACCCGCGCGAAGTTCAACGAGCTTACCGCGGATTTGGTTGAGGCCACAATGGGACCGGTTCGTCAGGCGCTTTCGGACTCGGGTCTTAGCAAGAACGACATAAACAAGGTTATAATGGTCGGCGGTTCTTCAAGAATTCCCGCTGTACAGGAAGCCGTAAAGGCATTTATGGGAAGCGACCCCTTCAAGGGCATAAACCCCGATGAATGTGTGGCCTTGGGCGCCGCCATTCAGGCAGGCGTTTTAGGCGGCGACGTTAAGGGTCTTTTGCTTCTTGACGTTACACCGCTGTCTTTGGGAATTGAGACAATGGGCGGAGTTTTCACAAAAATAATTGATAGAAACACCACCATTCCGACCAAGAAAAGCCAGATATTCTCTACTGCGGCCGACGGTCAGACCTCGGTTGAGGTTCACGTGCTTCAGGGTGAACGTGAGTTTGCAAGAGACAACAAGACTTTGGGCGTATTCCATCTTGACGGTATTCCCGCAGCTCCCAGAGGGGTGCCGCAGATTGAGGTTACCTTTGATATAGATGCCAACGGCATTGTCCATGTTTCCGCGAAGGATCTTGGTACCGGCAAAGAGAATAACATCACCATTACATCTAATACCAATATGTCCAAAGAGGATATTGAAAAGGCTATTAAGGATGCCGAGCAATACGCCGCCGAGGACAAGAAGCGTCGTGAAGCGGTTGATCTGCGCAACAATGCCGATCAGATGATTTATCAGACCGAAAAAACCATCAAGGATTTAGGCGACAAACTTTCCGCAGATGAGAAGTCGAAGATCGAGGCCGCGAAGGATGCTTTGAAGGAGGCGCTCAAGGGTGAGGATATCGAGGCTATTAAGGCTAAGCAGGAGGCGCTGCAGAAGGAGCTTTTCGCTGTGAGTGAGAAGATTTACAAGGCGGCAAATCCTCAGGGCGACCCGGGCGCTGATCCGAATAACAACCCGAATTCCGATCCGAATGTTTACGAGGCTGACTACACCGACGTAGACGACAGCAACAAGAATTAACCACAAGGGCGGGACGGTTTCCGTTCCGCCCTGTGCAACCCGTTTTTAACCAGGCAAACTACATAGTTTTAGGGGAAATTGTTTTGGCTGATGAGAAGAGAGATTATTATGAAGTCCTCGGAGTTGACAGATCGGCAACCGATGAGGAGCTGAAAAAAGCATTCAGAAAAGCGGCAATGAAATATCATCCCGATGTTAATCCGGGTGATGCGGAAGCCGAAAAAAAATTTAAAGAAGTCAACGAAGCCTACGAGGTGTTAAGCGATAAGGAAAAACGCGCCCGCTACGACCAGTTCGGGCATGCCGGAGTGGATCCCAATTTCGGCGCCGGCGGCGGTTTCGGCGGCGGATTTGGCGGTTTTGGAGATTTTGGCGACTTAGGGGATATTTTCGACTCCATTTTCGGAGGCGGTTTCGGCACAAGGCGCAGCAATCCGAACGCGCCAAGACGCGGAAACGATACGGCCGCCTCGGTCAACCTTACCTTTGAGGAGGCCGCAAAGGGCTGCAAAAAGACCATAAAGGTTACCAAAATCGAAACCTGCGGTGAATGTGGCGGAAGCGGTGCCGCAAAGGGCACCAACCCCAAAACCTGTCCGGACTGCCACGGCAGCGGCCAGGTAGCCGCCACTCAAAGAACCCCGTTTGGGGTAATTCGCACCCAAACTGTTTGCAACAAGTGCCACGGCAGCGGTAAAATTATCGATAAACCCTGCCATACCTGTGCCGGAAAGGGAAGAATACGTCATACGGTTGAGCAGACGATTCAAATACCCGCCGGTATTGATGACGGTCAGGTTATCAATGTCCGCGGCGGCGGAGATGCCGGCATAAACGGCGGCCCTGCGGGGGATTTGCGAATTAACGTAAATGTCCGTCCGCACCCGATTTTCGAGCGCAGGGGCTTTGACGTTTACTGTGAAATCCCGATAACCTTTACCCAAGCGGCGCTGGGAGCGGAAATCATTGTTCCGACTCTTGACGGTAAAGTAAAGTTCCAAATCCATGAAGGCACCCAGCCCGGAGATGAGTTTAAGCTTAAGGGCAAGGGGATTCAAAGGCTTAATTACAGCGGAAAAGGCGACCAATATGTAAGGGTAACGGTCGAGGTGCCGAAGGACCTTACAAAACAGCAAAAAGAAAAGCTTAAAGAATTTGACAGTGTCTGCGATGATAAAAATTACAAGAAAAGAAAAAGCTTTACCGAAAAGCTGAAAGATTTTTTTGATTAAATGCTTGACAAATATATAAAGGTAGTATATAATCATTTCGTTGCATCCTAAGACAACAGGTGGCCGTATGGCCGTAAGCTTAGCGCCTGTCGAGGTTAGCGCATAAAGTATTTGATTTTATTGTCTGTATTTATGCCTGTCCTCAGTCTGGGACAGGCATTTATTGTTTTTTGTCGGAGGTGAATCAAATTGCCAAACGCAGCAGTTTTAGAAAAGAAACAGCAGCAGGTTGCGGCTATCAAAGAAAAGATTTCCGCGGCAGTTACAGGCATAATTGTTGATTACAAGGGAACAAAGGTTGCCGATGATACGGCTCTTCGAAAGGAGCTGCGCGAAAACGGTGTAGATTATTTTGTTGCAAAGAACACAATTATCGGCCGTGCTATTGAGGGAACCGAGCTTGAGGGAATGAAGTCGGTACTCGAAGGCACAACCGCTATCGCTCTTTCTAACGAGGATTATACCGCGGCCGCCAGAATCCTTTGCAAATTTGCGGAAACACATGAAAACTTCACTATCAAGACAGGTTTCCTTGACGGCAAGGTAGTTGATATTGAAACTATCAAAGCACTTGCAAAGCTGCCCACAAAGGAAGTACTTCTTGCTACGGTTTGCAATGTTTTCCAGGCACCCATCGCGGCATTTGCGCGCGCAGTACAGGCTATTGTCGATAAAAATGGCGAGGCCGCTGAATAATTTACAAATTACATTAAACGGAGGAATAAAAAATGGCATCAGAGAAAATTACAGCTATTATTGAAGAGTTAAAAACTCTTACAGTACTTGAACTTTCAGAACTTGTTAAAGCAGTAGAAGAAGAATTCGGCGTATCCGCAGCAGCCGCGGTAGCAGTAGCAGCTCCGGCAGCAGGCGGCGCAGCAGC
>JBMNVM010000064.1:0-8236 GCA_050946805.1 Acutalibacteraceae bacterium
TCCGCCGTAAGCTGGTATGCTCTGCGGTCAAGGTTTTCAACTGCCCCTTCCAGTTGCCCGTTGCCCATTGTCCCGAAGCCTACAGGCTGCAGCATTTCTTCCCGCCTTGTCAAATCCAGATTAAAAAGTATTCCCGTGTAGAAGTTCGAAAGCCTTTCAGCCTCCATTGTGTACTGTGTGAATGCCTGTCTGGAGGTTAACAGGTTGGCGCTTATATTCCCGTTTGCAAGGGTTGTCGCTTCCGAGAGCAACTCTTCAAATCTGTTCCTGAACGTTCCCGCCCTATCGGCCAGATTTCCATCCTTCGCCCCGAAGCCGATTTCAAGGAAAAATGAATGTTCTTTCATTATTCTTAAGAAAAACAGATTTAAATCAAGCGACATTGTAATAAATTCTTGTTGCGTTAACACTTTCTCACCACCTTACTATCCACATAATATGTGGGAAAATCTTTTATGCCAATAAAATTTTAAAAAAGCGGCTTTGGTATGGTGAGATATTTTACATCGATCCGCTAAGGCACATCCTTTGGGATTGCTGCCGCGGGAAGGGGGTTGTTGGTTTTAAACATAATGACTTTAATATTGCAATTATTCCTTCGATTTGGTAATATAATTAAAACAAATTGCACTCTTAACAATTTGAATATTTTCAAGAACAAGGCGGAAGGTCTATGAAATCCGATAAAAATATTTTAATTGCCTTTCTTTTAAATCTGTTTTTCTCCTTTTTCGAGTTTGTGGGAGGCACGATAACTGGAAGCGTTTCGATAATTTCGGACTCCATTCACGATTTGGGGGACAGTCTAAGTATCGGAATTTCGTATCTGCTTGAGCGTAAAAGCCGTCATCGTCCGGATGAGAGCCATACATACGGGTATCTTCGCTATTCGGTCATGGGCAGCACGATAATCACAATTATCTTATCGGTCGGCTCCTTGGCGGTTATTTATAATTCGATTTTGCGTATTATTAATCCCCGTGAAATCAACTATAACGGGATGATTATTTTCGCCGTAATCGGCCTTGTTGTCAATTTCTTGGCGGCAAGGATAACACACGGCGGGCACTCGCTTAACGAAAGGTCGGTAAGTCTTCATATGCTTGAGGACGTTCTCGGCTGGCTGGTGGTGTTAATCGGCGCGATTGTCATGAGATTTACCGATATTTCGCTGATTGATCCTTTAATGTCGATAGGCGTTGCCGTATTTATTCTTGTAAACGCGCTTAAAAACTTAAAAGAAATTCTGGACATTTTTCTTGAAAAAACGCCCAAAGGTATTGAGATTGCAAAGATTGTTGACGCCGTATCGGGTATTGAGGGCGTTATTGGAGTACACCATGTTCACGTATCAACCCTTGACGGCAACAAAAACCTTGCCACGCTTCATGTAGTAACCGACAGTGATACAGGCGAGATTAAGCAAAAGGTAAAATCAAAGCTATATGAATTTGGTATCAGCCACACTACGGTTGAGACCGAAAGCAGCAGTGAGGTATGTAACGATACCGAGTGCGAAAATTGCGATGTTTGCCATATTGAACAAGGTCATCAACATCACAATCACCACCATCATCATCACGATTAAAAACGGTTTTACACCTAATATTAAGAGTTTTTATATCTTAAAATTAAAATTATATAAACGGTAGTGAAGGAAAAAACAATGAGAGTACTTTGCTTTGGAGAAATAATTTGGGATGTTTACCCCACCCATGCCGATATGGGCGGGGCGCCGCTTAACTTCTGTGCCCATTCGGTAAAATGCGGGGGTGAGGGTTTTCTTCTTTCGGCGGTGGGGGATGACGAACTCGGTAAAGCGGCGATAAATAAAATTAAAGAGTATGGCGTGAACACAGCTCTTTTAGAAAAAAACGCTAAGGAAACGGGCAAATGCCTTGTTACCCTTAATGAAAAGGGTGTTCCGTGTTATGAAATAAAAAAGGACGTGGCATATGACTATATCCGCTTCCCCGAAGCCTTAAATGATATGAGGTTTGATGCGGTTTATTTCGGAACATTGGCGCTTCGTAACGCCGTTTCCAAAGAAACCCTTTTAAAAGTCCTTGAAAGCCAAAAGGGTGCGACCGTTTTCTGCGACCTGAATTTGCGGCCTGAATGTTACAGTGAGGAGACCATTCTTTGCTGCCTTGAAAACGCGCACATACTGAAAGTAAGCGATGAGGACGAGAAAATTTTAAAAGAATTTGACTGCTGGCGGCAGATAAACAAAAAAGGATATTCGGCACTTTTTGCCGAATATCCGAACATGGATGTATTTATTATAACCCAAGGCGAAAACGGCTCCGAAATATATAGCAAGGACAAAAGTCCGATACACATACCCGCAAAAAAATGCCAAGTGGTGTCAACCGTCGGCGCCGGGGACAGCTATTCGGCCGCTTTTCTGACGACCTACTTGGAAAGCGGGGATTTAATTAAGGCCGGGAGTTTGGGAAGTCTTCTTTCGGCATATGTTGTCTCAAGCAGTCAGGCAATTCCGGAATATGATATTGAAAAGCTAAAGGAGCAGCTTAATTAGCGGTAAAAAATAAAAAATGCAAAACAATCGGGGTTATGCAGAACACATAACCCCTGAATTTTGTCTTAAAAAAAGATTGCCGCCGCGCCGTAGCTTACAAAGGAAATAATTGCTCCGGCCATCATAACACCGATAACGATGGAGGGGAAGGCCTTTTTAAGCGGCATATCCATCATGGCGGCTATCAAAGCACCGGTCCATGCGCCTGTCCCGGGGAGCGGTATTCCCACAAAAATCGCAAGCCCCCAAAAGGCGTAGCGCATAACCTTATCCTTGTTTTTATAGGCCTTTGCCTCCAATTTGTCTACAACTCCGTTCAAGGCTGGGCTTATCTTTCGCATCCAAGCAAAAATCTTTTTTATAAAGATAATGATAAACGGAATGGGGAGAAGATTCCCTATTATTGCCACAGGTATTGCAACTTCGGGCGAAAGTCCCGCACCGGTAGCCATCGGTATTGCGCCGCGAAGTTCAATTACCGGTACCATTGAAATAAAAAAGGTCATTACAATCTGCCCTGTAAATGTATTCCAAAGAAAATCAAACATTATTTTTCCTCCTGATTATAGGTGATAGGATTTGAAACATAAAACGCGCTAAAAATCTGTAGTTTATAAGAATTATCGCAACAAGGCAGATTGCCTCGATAATTTGCCAACCGGCCACTTCGAAAATTAATACCGCAGACTGTAAAAATACTATTAAGCTGTTTGTGATAATATGACCGATGTACAACCTAAAGGGGATATATTTTCTGACGTTGAAGCAGCGTATGGCAAAAACCAGAATATAGCTTGCCACCGTTGCTATTGCAGCTCCCTGAACCGCGAGCGAGGAGGGGATTAGCAGGAAATTCAGAATTATATTGGTAAGAGCGCCTATAAGTGAGGTCGAAAACATAAGAACACTTTTTTTGTTTACGGTGTATACCGTTCCGGTAAAGGAAACAAAGGCGGTAAAGATCATGGCAATCGCCAAAATCGGCACATATTTCCAAGACTCGTAAAACTCTTTTGCGGTGAGTACCTTTATCACCGGTTTTGTAAAGGCAATAACGGCCGAGCCGGCAAGGAACATAACCGCCTGAAAGGAGCGCCAGACCGTGCTGAAAAATTTCGCGTGGCGCGCGCGGTTTCCGTCATCCTCCGCCAATGCGGAGTATTGCCACGCCTGCATAAACATTGTGGCGACCAGCGTTAAGAGGGTTGGCAGCTTATAAGAAACGGCATACAGTCCGTTGGCATCGCTTCCGATCATGGCGTTTACCATATATCGGTCCGAAACGCTTGTTATCCACCAAAAAACCGTTGTGGGGATAAGGGGTATGCTGTATTTAAGCATTGGAATAACCAGCCGCTTGCGAGGGTGCGGGGTAAAGGCTTTCCACAGTCTTTCCTTCAAAACAAGAAAAGCGGTGCAAAGGACATCCGCAAGGACTACCGATAGCACATATCCGGTAACCCCGATTTTAAAAACTGCCAGAAAAAGAATGTTAAGTATTATTACAAGGGCGGTATTTATAATACCCTGAACCGCAAAAAGTGCTGTTTTTCCGATAGCCCTTAAATAATACACACAAAGGGAGTGGTAGCAGGCGGCAATGGTATAAAGCACTATCAACCAAATGTATCCGCTAAAATCTTTTACAAGCCTTAAAAGGGGAGCAATTACTAAAAATAACAGCGAGCCGAGTGTAATACACCAAAATCCTATGGTGAAAACGCTTCTTTTATCGCTTTGCTTATCCAAAACAAAACGAAAAACACCGTCGGCAATGCCAACCGAAATGATGGGGAAAAGCAGATTCGCCGTCTGGGTAATCAAATCGGCGGTCGAATAGTCCGAAGGGGTAAGATATCCCGTGTAGAATCTTACCATTAAAAAAACGAGTATTTTTGAGCCGAAGGTGCCAAGGCTTATAAGCAAAGTATTTGAAAGAAGGGTTTTATATTTATTCATTTTATATATACTCCCTCAAATTCTATTGTACAATTTTACATTAATTCACCGACAGTGTCAATAATTAAAACCAACTATTCGAACAAGAACGGATAAACGAAAATTATTATGTGTTTCTGCTGTGTCAAAAAAAATACATAAATTTTTGTCCATTTTACCTAAAATCATTGACAATTCACTAGTAATTTAGTATTATTAATATAGAAAAATATAGATTGCGTTTTAGTAGGTTTTGTCAAATATGTATGACAGGTCGGCACACCCTTTTATGACTTTGTCTTCTTTACAAAATCAAGCCAAATCGTATTTTTACCTTATAAAAATAAAAAGGAGGCAAAACATGAGAGTCCGCAAAAAACTTTTGGCAATTGTTCTTTGTGTGGCGATATTGGTTGTTGCTAACGCTGTACCCGTAAATACCATAAAAGCTGCCGCCGATACGACATCGGTTCAGCATTATATAAGTCTTTTGAATCTCAATAGAGTTTCGACTGAATCGACCGTTGAAAAGAACGTTGTAGCATTGCCCAGCGGCATCCAAGATCTCGGCATTACGAAATACGCTGCCGGATGGCAACCGAGTTATAATTTTATCGGTTCACAAAAAATAGTTGAAAACTATGACGGTTCAAAGGGCTGGAGGATAAATTTTGACTTTCCCACAACTACCGGCATCCAGTGGAACCAGATTCCGAATGAATTTTCCATTAAAATTCCGGTTCCCGCCGAATTTGCACCATACGTAATCGGAATCAGGGCGGACATTACCGATGCTACCGCCAATACCCTTTATATGAACTTCGGTGTCAGTGACGGTACAAACTGCAGCTCCTATTCCGCCACCACAACCAATGCTTTTGACCGTACAATCAGCGGAAACAACGTAGAAGACCCGGTTTCCATGATTGAGGAAAAGAGGATAACCGAGCTTTACAAGGAAAGAGTTACCAGCATGAATACGCCCCACACCAATCTTGATACCATGTGGCAAGAGGGCGACGATATCACATACCTGTATCTTGTATTGTACGATGCCGGCGGCGCCGGTACCGAGGGAAGTTACATGGTAATTAATGATATAGGTATCATCATTTCCATGACTGATGAGACCGGGGATACCGTTATTGAGAGAAATGTTCAGCTTTTCGATTTTTCCGAGTATCCCGACGGTACCTTCTCTCAATATCCTCAAGAAATATACGAGGCAAAGGAAAACGGGAAAAACCAGATTACCAGTAAACGTATTGTGACTAAGGACAATGGCAAAAAAGCTTTAAAGATTGACTTTTCCACCCAGAAGATAGGATACTCCGGTGGCAATGCCAATGAAATATATCAAGGCGGATACACACACGTTTACAGTATTCGATTGAAGGTGCCTTCAAATCATGTTCCGTTTATTGATAAGATTACCTTTAAATATGAAAAGCAGTCATCCATACCGATCTTATTCAACTTCGGTGTTACCGACGGTGAGTATTTTTCAAAAGAGGGAACAGGGGAAAACGTCGTACTTGCCCCCGAAAACAACGGAGCGGGCGCAAAGCATTATAATCCCGCAAACCTTAACTTTGTAACCGAGCCGCAGGCAGGTACTGCCGGAACTCCCGACGTTAAATGGGGTAAAGGCGAGTTTACCGAGCTTTTCCTTTGGATTACGGCAAGGCCGACCACCTCTACCGCTTTTGGAGACGGCTATATAATCATTGATGAAATCAGCTATACCATGACGGCCTCAAACAAGGATATTGAGGGAATGAAGGGCTTTGTAAACAGCTTTGAGCAACCGAGGGATAATTACCCCGAAACACCCTTCGCCATAAGCGGAAATAGAGCCTACAAGCATGAAACGGCAAGCGGAAACAATCCCGCAAGAGTTGCAATTAATACTAACACAAACCTTTCCGAGGCTTCGGGGCTCAGCTTTTGGATATACAATCCCACAACAACCAACACTACATATAAAATTTGCCTAAAGGGAAGCGGCACAACTTCATACGTTGCCTATGACGATTTTGCGGTTCCCGCAGGTTCGCGAAGAAAGGTAACCATTAATTTCTCGTCAGTATTTAACGATACAAATCCATCCAGTGTTACCGGGTTTACAAAAGGCTCTGCTGTTTCTCTGAATCCCGAACAGATAGCCGCGCTTACTGCCGTAACCGTCATGTGCAGACAAAGCTCACTTACGGTTTACAGTGATGACTATCGACTTTTGTTTACGGCAAGCCGTGGCACCTTTAATATCCCCCTTGAAAACACCCACGGTACCGCATTGGTTACCGAGGAAAATACGGTAAGATTTACCGCCTCATCAAACGGCAGCAGCCTTTTGGCACGTATCCCCGTAAAAGAAGGCGACCTTGCGGAAGCAAAAGAACTAACCTTGGAATTTGATTTTGAGGTTCCGGCAAAGTTTTCGGTAACCTTACTTGGTATTAATGACGAGGGAAAAGCCGCGCACTGGAAATGGGGATATAAGGAATACTATAAGGTTATCAGCTCACCCGGCACGGGATTGACCTATAAATTACCGTTTGCGGGCAACAACTCAAAATACAATACAAATACAATCCATGAGGGAAGCGACGAAGGCGGAGCCAACTGCAACCAGTGCACCCCGCCGGCAAGCTGGGACTATTCTTCAGGGCATGCCAATAACCCTCCGTCCGCAACCGAAAGGGCAACAATTCATACTATTCTGATTCGTGTGTACGATAATATCGGCGCATCCAATAAGGGAGCGACCCTTAAATCCATAACTGTTTCCAATGCCCCCAACACTATTTCAGCGGCACAGCCCGCAAACGGGACCGGCGGAATTTATCTTGACAGAACCACAGCCTACGTTGGCGAAACAGTCGGATTTTATGTAGAGCCGGCTGAAGGCTACCATGTAAAATCTGTTGAAATTACGGGCAACAATGGCATAAAATATGAGCCAATCAAAAAGTATGACGGTATTAATGTGGGCAATTATTATAATTTCAAAATGCCTGCCGCTACCATTACCGTTTCCGCGGTACTGGAGCAAAGCAATGAAACGATTGTTTTTGATACAACATTGCCCAATAAAACTGATGCCGACTTCCATTTTCAGATACCTTTAAGGGCGCACAAGGCATACAGTCCGTCAACGGGAAGCTATGAAAACCTTGCTTCATACGGAGCTGTATTGGTTGCTACTTCTGCGCTTGAGAAGTATGGCTACAATGCCGAAAACCTTACTCTGCAAAAGCTTCTTGAGCTCGAGTATTCGGGGCATCATCTTGGTAAGTATATATATGTGCTTGACGGCAGCAAGGCCGTTCTCACCTCTGACAATGCGGATAGTTTGGAATTTACCGTTTCACTTAAAGATATTCCGATAGACTGTCGCAGATCCGGTCTTACCCTTGCCACATATGCGACATTTGAAAATGAAAATGCCGCTCCATTCTTCAAGATTGTTTCCAAAACTTCGGTTGACAAGTATTATTACGGCGACAGAATGCCCGAACAGCTTTACATGAGGGACGGTATAAATCTGTCACGCGCACTTCAATCAATGTCCACCGTTGCCTATACTCATCATGTGTTCCAGCCATTCACATGGGAAACTCTGCGCGAAAAGGGATTCGATCATATTCGTTTGCCCTTTAACGTAAATAATAGTATAGACAGTAACGGCAAACTGATAGAAGAGCATATGCAAAAGCTTGACAGGGTTATATACCTTGCTTTGAACACCGGAAT
>JBMNVM010000065.1:0-8191 GCA_050946805.1 Acutalibacteraceae bacterium
ATGAAAAGGTGATACCAATGTTCACTTAATTTTATATGCCTTAGAGTGCGCGTTTGGAACGCTTTAGATATATAGCCCGGAGGAATTACTATGAAAGCGAGACTTCGTGATTTCAAATAATTTTATTGCGGGTGATACCAATGTACAGTTTAGAAAGTTCCGTTTCTTTGCTTAACATCTGCCAATAGTAGGGTTTTCATTTTAACCAAAACTCGCAAAGTTTTTTTGTGAGCAAGTACCTGTTAAGTAAAGGCGGCATATTCCGAAAACTTTTAACTAAATATGCAAGGCGGCTGCAGTCTGGTGGACTGCAGCCGTTTTTAATTTATGCTTTTATTGTTTTTGACAGCCAAAACACCGAATATATGTGTCAGCCAAAAACACTGAATACCTCGCGGATATATTCAGCGACCGGAGTTGCCTCCTTCTGCGGGACGGCAAAAATGCAGTAGCAAAGAACAAGCGCTATTATTAACAACAAAATACCGATTGCAATTATCGAAATGTTAAGGGTTCTTATTGAATCAAGCCTTGCTTCCTCATCATCATCTTCCGCAGGGACATAAGCCTGCCCGTCGTTTATGATATTGGAATACGCCGCCTCCATCCTTTTAGCCTGCCTTCGGCTGATATATTGGGGTTCGGCGTACAACTCCTGTCCCTTTTTCATAGCTTCCTCTATCGCTTCCTGCTCGGAACGAACGGACTCCTCGATATAATCCTCGTCCTCTAAAATGATTTTATCCTCAAGAGAGGGCTGTTCATTATCATCGTGATTGTCGTCATCAATTATAAAACCGGTGGGCATATCCTCCACGTTGTCCGAAGCAGCACCTTGCTCTTGTTCTGAAGTTTCATTTTGTTGCTCAAGGCCGTTTTCTTCTGTATTTGCCGGCGAAGTTTCGGTTTCTGTACCCTCTGCTTCGGCAGCCGCTTCGGGCTCTTGAGGTTCCGTCGGCGCGGGTGCTTCCTCTTCCGCAGATGAAGCATCGGCTTTGCTTTCTGATTCCTCATTCGAATTATTTTCCAGAAGCTCGGCAGCAAATACCTCCTGCACATACGGGTGAATAAGATTATTCATAATATTTTTCCTTACATTTTTATTGTCGGACAACAAAATCAAGGTTTGGGGGCCTTGCTCGATAATACAGCCGCCGAAAATGCCTTCGGTGGTTACAAGCGGAACCGAGTCGCTTATAATTTCAATCTGCTCGTCCCCTTTAATGCCGTACTGGCTATTGTTGGCAATTTTTGTTCCCCTGCCAATGGCGGCCGCGGCGGTTTTTATTACCCCCTCTTCACCAAATAAAGAGCCTACTATCATAATAATTCTGCTTCTTGAAACAGCCCTTGCAAGCTGGGTTACAAGAATTTTTCGATCAGGAGCCTTGTCGGTAAGCAGTCGCATACGGCAGCAACCACAAAGATTGAATTCCATTTCAAAATCCGTGCTTGTTTTATAATAAATAACGTCAACCTTTATGTTATGAAACATTTTTATTTCCTCCTGAACTTTAGTTTTCACCCGAAATTTTGTTCTGATACTTTATTATTCGGTAGAAGGGTATTCTATATTCCTTTCCTCATACCATTTTTTAGGATATTTGGGTCTATCGTTTACCGTAGCGGCGGGAGTGTCAAGCTCTACCCACTCGCCGCTTCGTATCTCGCGTGCCATAACAACAAGGCGTGCATTTTCAAAATCATCACAATGTGTTACTAAAGTGAGAATATTATCCCCCATTTTAACATCAACCGAAGTGTTTATAACGCTTCTTTCCTTCGCGCCGTTTACCCAACCGTCAAAATCGGAATCATTTGCGAAGGTTTTGCGGTAAATGTTATAGTTGTCGCCGCTGTCCTTCGGTTCCTTTGCGTTTAAAACAAAAATAGCGTATATTTTGTAGCTGTATTCCCCGTCTTTGGTTACAAGGTCTATCACCGAATTTTTTTGGTAAAACCCGAGAGACCGCAGTTTATGAAGGGGCCCGAACAGCGCATCGCCGTTTGGCGAGTTGCCGTAGATTACCAGATTTTTGTCCCTACGGCCATCTTCAATAACCGAACGGTAGTCGAAGAAAAGTGAGCCGTAGCGGCTTTTTTGCTTTTTTGAGTTGTGGTTAAGATAAAAACTGTTATCATCAGTCTGAAAGACCGGATAATTAAGCGAAGTGTTCCTAAGACTTATCCAAGCCTTATAATCGTGGTTCTGCTCCCAAAGCTTTGAATAAGCATTCTCTAAACTGCCGCTTTTTAAAATTCGGCGCTGGTTTTCCAATATCTTTTTCTCTTTGGCGCATTGGTAATATAATCCGCCGATATAAAGGCTGCCGAAAATAAGCAGAATAAGCGAAATCAGAAACAAAACCTTTATAGTTATATATTTAAGGTTATCCTTTTGATTCGGAAGATAATCGCGGAGTAAAACGTGTCCGATTTTCTCCGCTTTGGTTTCTTTGTATCTTCTCATTCTAAAGTCCACACAATCAAACTAATCGATATACGTATAGGTGGTATTTGAAATTGCTTTGGCAATCAGGTTGTCAATGTCAAGCTTCTGCTCGGCCTCTTCGCAGGCGGCTATTGTGGGTTTGGTTTTCGGGTGTCTGGGAGTGAAGACGGTGCAGCAGTCCTCATATGGAAGGATTGAGGTTTCAAATGCATCAATCTTCCTTGAAATGGTAATGATTTCTTCCTTATCCATTCCGATTAACGGACGAAGCACCGGTATGTTGGTTACATTGTCGGTTACAACCAAGGCATGAAGTGTCTGGCTTGCCACCTGACCAAGGCTCTCCCCTGTTATGAGTGCCATGCTGCCAGAAGCTTCGGCCAGTTTTTCGGAAATGCGCATCATCATTCGGCGCATTATCAGGGTAAAGTAATCCTCCGGACAGTTATTTGAAATTTCCTCCTGAATTTCGGTAAAGGGCACTATGGCAAGATTAATGCTTCCGCTGTAACGCGCCACCTTTGAAAGCAGGGTTTTTACCTTCATTTGCGCCCTTATGCTTGTATACGGCGGGCTTTCAAAATGAATCGCATTAAGGCGGAGTCCTCTTTTTGCCATGGTCCATGCGGCAACCGGACTGTCAATTCCGCCGGAAATAAGCACCGAAGCCGTACCGGCAGTACCTACGGGCAGCCCTCCCGCTCCCTGAAGCTGTTCGCCCCTTACATAGGCGGAAAAATCCCTTATTTCGGCATGAACCGTTATATCGGGATTGTGAACATCCACCCTTAAATGCGGGAAATTGTTAAGCAGGGCGCGCCCAAGCTGCGCACTGATTTCGGGAGATTTAAAGGGAAAGCTTTTGTCAGCGCGTTTTGATTCAACCTTGAAGGTTTTTACATTTTGGAGCGCGGGGCGCATATATTCCACCGATTTTGAAAGGATATCATCCATATCCTTTTCGCAAACACAAGCCCTGCTGTATGCGGCAATGCCGAAAATATAGCTGATTCTTTGAAGAGCCTCCTCAAAGTCATAGTTTTCCTCTTTAGGCTCAATATATATAGTCGACTGCGCCTTTCTAATTTCAACCTCGCCAAGGCTTTTAAGGCGGCGTTTTATATTTTTTATAAGAATATCCTCAAACGTGCCGCGGTTAAGCCCCTTAAGCGCCAGCTCGCCGTTTTTTACAAGAATTATTTCCTTCATTTATCTGACCTTCTCAATTTTTTTGTAGCTTCCGATAATGCCGCAAAAAGCGCGTCTATATCTTCCATTGTGTTATACCTTGAAAAGCTAATACGCAGTGCGCTGTCGGCCTCACGCTTTGAAAGCCCCAATGCGGCAAGGACATGGCTTGTCTCGCCCTTAGCGCAGGCGCTGCCGCTGGAAACGAAGATGTTTTTCCCCTCAAGGAAATGAAGCATTGTTTCAGACCGATAGCCAGGCACCGTAATGTTAATTATATACGGCAACGCGTTTTCGGGAGATATGACCCTTGCGAAGTCGGACTGCGAAAAAAGCTTTGCAGCGTAATCCCGAAGAGTGGTGATTTTTTGAAGTTCCGTACTCAATTCGGGCAAATCAAGTATTGCCCCTTGGAGCGCGGCTGCCAAATGCACAGCCTCGGTACCCGAGCGCAGGCCGTTTTCCTGACCTCCGCCGGTAATAAGGGGCGGAATGGTAGCCTTTTTGCTGCGATATAGAAAACCGAAGCCCTTAGGCGCGTGTATTTTGTGGGCGCTGGCTGTCAATAAATCAACGCCCAAAGTTTTAACATTTAAAGGCAGTTTGCCGAAGGCCTGCACAGCATCGGTGTGAAAAAGGCACCTTGGCGACAGTGCTTTTGCAAGCTTTACGGCTTCGCCCACAGGCTGTATGCTGCCGATTTCATTGTTTACAAGCATAATGCTTACAAGCACCGTCTTGTCATTCAAGGCGCTTTTCAGCTCGTCAAGGGATATGATACCGTTTTTGTCAACCTTTAAGCGTATTACCTCAAAGCCGCGCTCTTCCAGTCTTTTAACCGTTTTAAGCACCGAAGGATGCTCAATTTCGGTTGTTATTACCCTGTTGCCCCATGTTTTGGCTGCCGCCGACATTATGGCGGTGTTATTGGCCTCCGTTCCGCTGCCGGCAAAAATTATTTCCTCCGGCGCGGCTTTTAAAAATTCCGAGACGGTATTTCTGGCGGAATTTAAGACACTTTCGGCCTCTACGCCGATTGTGTGAAGCGAAGACGGATTGCCCCAGCTGTATTTAAGGCAGTTATTCATATATTCAATGGCCTTTTCACAAGGCTTTGTGGTTGCGCTGTTATCAAGATAAACAATACGATCCAAAAACTCACGCTTTCTGCAAACTTGATATATTAAATTATACTATATTTTAGGAAATTACACAATACCGAAATAGCCTTTAGTATAAAAAACCGATAAATTTAATAGTATTAATACGGGTGTTGTAAAATGGTTGCTTTGGAAAATTTCATATCAGGAGTCTTGCCGTTTTCCTTTCTTTTAATATGCGGAATATATCTTACAATCAAAACCGGATTTTCGCAAATCACAAGGTTTCCCAAATCGGTAAAACTTACAATAAAGGCTTTTAAAAATCGGGAGCAATGTTCCGAGATAACTTCCTTTAAAGCCGCCTGTACCGCTCTTTCCGCCACAGCGGGTACGGGAAACATCGCAGGGGTTGCCGGCGCTATCAGCATTGGAGGTGCCGGCGCTATTTTCTGGATGTGGGTAAGCGCAGTTCTTGGAATGTGTATCAAAGCAACCGAGATAACCTTAAGTGTCCTTTACCGTAAAAAGGAAAAGGATTTATATATCGGCGGGCCTATGCATTACATAAAAAACGGACTCCCTGCAAAATACAATTTTTTAGGGCTGGTATTCTGCATAGCCGCCCTGCCGGCCGTTTTTTGCAGCGGGAATATCACTCAAACCAATTCGGCAATTTTGACCTTCTGCGGCGACCAAACTTCAAAGGCTATTTGGGGCACGTTGTTTTTTATAGCCACGCTTGTGGCTATTACGGGAAGTATCAAGCGGATTGCCAAAATCACCGAAAGCTTAATACCGATTTTGTCTGTACTTTATATTATTCTCTGCATGCTGGTTATTATTGCAAACCGTCAAGGCATTATAGTAGCATTCGAGATGATATTCAAAGGCGCCTTCAACCCACGGGCGGTTACCGGCGGCGCTGTCGGAAGTATATGGAGTTGCATATTCATAGGCGCCTCGCGCGGCGTTTTTTCAAACGAGGCAGGGCTTGGAACATCGGCCATGGCACACTCTGCGGCGGTTGACGCCGACCCGAAAACACAAGGACTTTTCGGAATGTTTGAAGTTTTTATTGATACAATAATTCTATGCACACTTACCGCATTGACAATTCTTTGCAGCGGAGTTAAAATTGATTACGGGCATATTGTCTCCACAGAACCTGTGCTTGAGTCGCTTGGCGGCTTTTACGGGTCTTTCGGGGATTTAGCTTTAAGCATTATGATGTGCCTTTTTGCGTATTCCAGCATAATCGGCTGGGCGTTTTACGGGAAACTCTGCTCCGGATATCTTTTTGGTAAAGTAGGAAATATCATCTTCACCATAATATACCCCTTTGGCTGTATTTTCGGAGCCTTGTTTGACAGCTCGATTTCCTGGAGATTATCCGCATTCTGCAACGGAATAATGCTTTGCACCAACCTGACGGCATTGCTTTTACTGTCAGGCAAAGCAGAAAAGTATTTGAAAAGAGGACAAAGAATTGATAAACGAAAGAATAGAATCAATACGTGAAATTTTAAATCCCGCACAGGCAGCCTTAATCACTTCAGGCATTAATCGACGTTTTATGACAGGCTTCGCCTCCTCCGCCGGTACGGTTATAATTACAAAAAAGGAAGCAGTTTTGCTTATAGATTTCAGGTATTTTGAAAACGCAAAGAAAAATATAAAGGATTTAAAGGTTATTCTTTGCGAAAAGCTTTATGAGCAAACAGCCGAACTGCTTAAAAAAATGAATATCCGATCACTATTTATCGAGGTTGACAACATCAGTATATCCGGCCTGGCAAGTCTTCGTAAAAACCTGCCCGATTTTGACATAATGGAAGACGATGCTTTAAGCCACAAAATTCGTTCGCTTCGCTGCATAAAATGCCAAGAGGAAATTGATTTTATCAAAAAAGCGCAGGCAATTACCGACAAAGCGTTTTTGCATATACTCAATTACATCAAAGCCGGCAGAACCGAAAGGGAAATTGCCCTTGAACTGGAGTTTTTCATGCGCAAAAACGGAAGCGAGGGCATTGCTTTCGATACAATAGCCGTTTCGGGTAAAAACTCCTCTCTGCCGCACGGAGTGCCCACCGACAAACCGCTTGAGTACGGTGATTTTCTTACAATGGATTACGGCGCGGTCTATGCCGGATATCGTTCCGACATGACCCGCACAGTGGCTTTGGGCTATGTAACCGAGGAGCAGCAATCGGTTTATGATACGGTCTTAAAGGCTCAAAACGCCGCGCTAAATAATATTGCGCCCGAAAAAAGCTGTAAGGATATTGACGCCAGCGCGCGAAATATCATTTCCTCTGCCGGTTACGGCAAATGCTTCGGGCACGGGCTTGGGCACAGCGTAGGTCTGGAAATCCACGAAAGCCCCGCCTTCAACACAAGGGACGAAACAATTTTAAAACCCGGCATGATTATGACGGTTGAACCGGGAATTTACATTGAAAACAAGTTCGGTGTCAGAATTGAGGATATGGTGGTTATAACCGACCAATCCTTTGAAAACTTAACCGCAAGCCCCAAAAGCTTGATTGTTCTTAAATAATCAAAACCACCGGTTCAACCGGTGGTTTGCTCCACCCCTATAAGGGGTGATTACTGGCTTGACCCCTAAAAGGGGTTTCGAAAGTTTAGCACCGCATTACATTCTCCGGCAGCCGCTCACGTGCGGCTGTCTTTTTTTGCCTACTTTCTCTTGTCACCCGTAAACGGGTCGGTAAATTCTTTTATGCTAATTTGATCTGCTGCATAATCTTCTTCTAACTGATTCCTTATGTATTCCGCTATAACTTTTTTATTTCGACCGACCGTATCTACATAGTATCCTCGACACCAAAAACTTCTTGAGCCGTATTTGTACTTTAAATTCGCATGTCGGTCGAAAATCATCAATGTACTTTTGCCCTTGAGATATCCCATAAACTGTGCTATACTTATGTGCGGTGGGATACTCACCAGCATATGTATATGGTCGGGGCATGCTTCTGCTTCTATTATTTGCACATCTTTTTGCTCGCATAATTTTCGCAGTATTTGCCCAATATCTTTTTTCAGTTTTCCGTATATTTCTTTTCTTCTGAACTTTGGTGCAAAAACTATATGGTACTGACACCTATACTTGCTGTGGGCTGAACTTCTTATCTCATTATTTTCTTTCATTTGAAAAACCTCCTGTATTCTAGTGATGCGGTCGCCAAACCACTACTATTATACTGGAGGTTCTTCTCTTTTTAAAGTCTTTCGGCTTGGCATTCGCCTCGCCATTTTTGTTGTAGCTCCGCTCGTTTTACTATCCCTCGGTAGAACCGAGGGTTTATTTCCACGTCTAAAGACACCAATGAAAAATCCCGAACTTTTTGTTCGGGATTTTTTTATCTGAACTGTCGGCCTTCGCTTGTGTACAGCATTGTGCGTGTAACGGTGAAAAACGAAG
>JBMNVM010000066.1:0-8150 GCA_050946805.1 Acutalibacteraceae bacterium
ATTTCCTCGATTTTTTCTTTGCTTGCTAAACCTTCGCTAAAGGCCGTTGCCGCTCCGCAGGCAGTTGCAAGCATTAAGGCGTATTCGAAATTTCCGGTTTTTAAGTGCCCCGAAATAAAGCCGGCAAGCATGGAATCTCCGGCGCCCACCGTGTTTTGAGCCTTACCCGAAACGGCCTTTATTTTATGTATTTTGCCAGTCTCGGTAATCAGCAGCGCGCCTTTTTCGCCCCTTGAGACCAGAACATTTGCCGCTCCCATCTCTTGAAGCGTTTTCGCGTAATTTACGATTTCGTCTTCGGTATTGATTTTTACACCGAAAAGCTCGCCAAGCTCGATTTCATTCGGTTTTATAAGAAACGGCCGGTATTTAAGGGTATTTTTCAGCAAATCACCGGTAGTATCAACAACGGCCGTAACGCCCTTTGAACGGATTACAGACAGTATTTTTCCGTATATATGGCAGTCGGTTCCCCGCGGCGCACTGCCCGAAATTACAAGAATATCGCCTGTTTTTAAATTTTGAAGCTTTAAAATAAGCTTATTTATATCCTCATTTGTAACCTCGGGTCCTAAGCCGTTTAAATCGGTCTCGTTTTCTGTTTTCAGCTTTACGTTTATTCGGGTGTTGCCGTTTTTAAGACGGATAAAATCGGTGCTAAAGCCTTGTTTTTTAAGGCTTTCCTCCAAGAAGGCGCCGGTAAAGCCGGCCGTGAAGCCTAAAATTTTAGACGGGTGCCCTAATTTAATAAGCACGTCCGACACATTAATACCCTTGCCGCCGGTAAAGAACTGCTCGCCGGTCGAGCGGTTGACAGCCCCCTCGGTAAAGGAGTTAAATCTCATTACATAATCAATGGCGGGATTTAAGGTAAGAGTATAAATCATTCGGCATCACCTTTCGGTCATAACGGTGATATTGCCCTTTTTTATATAAAAGGTTATATCGCCGTTTTTATCGGTTCTGTAAATTTTTACCTTATGCTTTTTTAAGGTATTAATAACCTCCTTGTGCGGGTGGCCGTAAAAATTCCCTTTGCCCACGCTTATTGCGGCGTATTTCGGGGCGGCTTCCTTTATGAAGGGTTCGCTTGTGGAGGTAAGGCTGCCATGGTGCGCCACCTTTAAAACATCACACCGAATATCAAGATTATCCGCAATCAGGGCGTTTTCGGTCTTAATCTCCGCATCCCCCGCAAAAAGGAATTTGCGGTTTTGAATTTTTGCCATGATTATGAGTGAGCGGTTATTTTCGTCCTCCATTTTATCATAGTCGCCGATAACCGTTATTTCAAAATCCCCGAGATTCAAATTCATACCCTGCACCGCGCTGTAAACCCCGCCGCCGCTTCTTGTTACCTCATTTATAGCAAGCTGGGCGGAATAAATCCCCTCGCTGTTGGTTGAAAGCTCTGGCAGAATAAGGTTTTTAACCGTAAACTTTTCAAACAGCCGGCTTACCCCGCCCGTGTGGTCATAGTGCAGGTGGGTTAAAAACAGCACGTCAATGCTTTTTATGCCGCCCTCTTGCAAAGCTGCGCAAAGCTCGTTGGCCGAATCCTCCGGCCCTGTGTCAATCAAGGCCGAAAAGCCATTGCTGTAAATTAATATGCTGTCCCCTTGACCGACATCCAAGATTTTGACATAATCCTCTTTTGAAAGACCCGAATTTGCCGAAATTGAAATGTTGACATCTGAATTAATAAGGCAAAACACGAAAACGGCGATACAAAGCATCGCCGTTACTATCGCTATCAGTTTTCTTCTTTTCGTGCCGGTTGTGTATGCCATTATTCTACTCCCGCAGCCTCACGTTCCAGAAGTTCGGTTTTGGATATTAATACCTTTCGAGGTTTCGAGCCCTCATATGGCCCTACAATGCCCCTTTGCTCCATTTCATCGATAATCCTTGCCGCCCTTGCGTAGCCCAGTTTCAGCTTTCGCTGAAGCAGCGAAGTTGAAGCCATGCCGTTTTCCACCACAACCTCAATAGCTTCTTTGAGCATGGGATCCTCATCGGGGCCGTCCTCTGCAAGGCCGGTTTTCTGTTTTTTCTCAACAGCGGCCTGCCGTTCGATTTCAACCATTACATTTTCATCGTAGTTGGCGGTTTTGCCGTTTTTAATAAAGTTGACAACCGCCTCAACCTCTTGGTCGCTTACAAAGCAGCCCTGAATACGGCTGGGTTTATTGGAGCCCATGGGGCTGAAAAGCATATCGCCGCGACCTAAAAGCTTTTCGGCTCCGGCCATGTCGAGTATGGTTCTGCTGTCAATCTGGGAGGAGACCGCAAAAGCGATTCTTGTGGGAATATTCGCCTTGATAACGCCGGTTACAACATCAACCGAGGGGCGTTGTGTGGCGATAATCAGGTGCATCCCCGCCGCCCTTGCCTTTGCCGCAATACGGTTGATGGAGTCCTCCACCTCGTTTGGCGCGGTCATCATAAGGTCGGCCAGCTCGTCGATTATTATCACGATTTGGGGCAGTTTTTTAATTTCGGGGTCGTTAAGATTTTCGACCACGCGATTATATCCGGCAATGTCGCGAACTCCGCGGTCGGCAAACATCTTGTAGCGCTCTTCCATTTCATTTACCGCCCAACCGAGTGCGCCCGCCGCCTTTCGCGGTTCGGTTACAACCGGAACCAAAAGGTGCGGAATACCGTTGTATACTCCAAGCTCCACAACCTTGGGGTCAATCATTAAAAGCTTGACCTCATCAGGCGTTGCTTTATATAGAATACTTATAATTATCGAATTTATGCATACCGATTTACCCGAACCGGTAGCACCGGCAATAAGCCCGTGCGGCATTTTGGCAATATCCGCAACAACCACGTTGCCGCCGATATCGCGACCGAGCGCCACAGTCAGGCGGCTTTTGGCCGATACAAACTCGGGCGAATCAAGTATTCCCCGAACACTTACAATGTCGCTTGTCTTGTTGGGCACTTCAATTCCGACAGCCGCCTTGTTAGGGATAGGCGCTTCAATACGCACGCCCGCCGTTGCAAGGTTTAGAGCAATATCGTCCGCAAGGTTGGTAATCTTGCTGATTTTAACGCCTGCGCAGGGCTGAAGCTCATACCGCGTTACCGTAGGCCCGCGGCTGATGTTGACAATTCTGGTCTCAACACCGAAGCTTTTTAATGTATCCACCAAATGCTCCGCCGTAAGCTCGGCTCCGGTGGTAATCCCGCGACCTGCATCGTACTGTTTAAGCAGGTTAAGCGGCGGGAAAACATACCGGCCGCTCTCGGAATTTTGATTTTCAAGATTTTCGGTAAAATCGGAAATTTCGGCCGTTACGTCGACCTTTTCCTCTGCCTCAGCAACGGCGGTTTTAAGCGCCTTGTCAAGCTGCTCCTTGTCCTCGGCGCCCTCCGGCTCGACCGTTTCGGACTCTGGCACAGGCTCACCGTAATATGTGCTTACAACCTTTCGCTGCTTGGGATTAAGCTCCGCAAGAGCCCTTTTTCTAACTTTCGGAATATCGTCAACCGGAATGTCCGCATTAAAGCCCTTGATAACCTTGAGCCTTTTCTTGCCCTCGGTATTCTCCTTTTCCATCTGGGCTTGATATGTAGTTTCGGCGTATTCGGAAATATTCTTTACCGGCCTTCCGACCGCGCGGAAAAGGGACACAAGTGTGGTGCCGGTTATAATCATAAGTAAAACGAAAATTAAAAGTATAACCGTAATGGCGGCGCCCGTCTTTCCAAAAGCAAGATACAAGGGCTGTCCGACAAGGGCGCCCAGAAAGCCGCCGCTTTTAAGCTGAATTCCCAAAGTATATTTGCTTACAAGATGCTGCCAAAAGGTCAGCGTATTGTCATGCTTTGAAAATATGTCAATGGCAGCTCCCACAAACATTACCAAAAAGCCCGATTCGGTTATTTTGGCGGTAATGGAGCCGTTGATTTTGTCCACAGCGTACATAATGGCGACAAAGCCCAGCAAAAACGGGTAAAAATAGGCGGTAAGTCCGAAAATACCGAATATTATGTTATGCAGTCCCGCCCAAAGATTTTCACCTTTTATAAAAACAACACAAAGCAGGAATACCGCTACCGCAAACCACGCAACCGACAGCAGTTGTCTTCTTCCCGCAGCATTGTCCTGCGCGGGACTTGTTTTGGATTTTGCGGCGGAACCTTTCCTTTTTGCGGCTGCCATTTTTACATCCCCTTATATAGATTCTAAATCCTTGCTGATTTGTTCTTTAAGTTCCTTTAGTGAAGAGAATTTCCTTTCGGGCCGTAAAAAACAAACCGGCAAGATTTTTACGGTTTTGCCGTACAAATTTCCGGAAAAACCTTTTATGTATGTTTCGCTTATTACGTAATTAATAGGATAAGTAGGCCGTTTGCCTATGTTTGAAAGACCCGTAAATTCCTTATCGTCTATTAGGACTCGGGTTTTGTAAACCCCAAATTTTAAAGATACAAGCTCCGGCGGGTAGATTTGATTAATGGTAGGAAAGCCCAAATTCCTTCCCCGCTTATCGCCGCTTATTACCTCGGCCTCAAAAGAAAAGGGTCTTGTCAAGAGCCGATTGGCCTCTTCAATTTTACATTCTTTTAAAAGCCCGCGGATTCTTGTGGAGGATACAACCTCGCCGTCAAAGATCACCGGTTCGGCGATTTTAAGCTCGATATTGTTTTGTGCGCAAAAAGTCGAAAGAAGGGCGGTGTCGCCCTTTCCTTCCTTGCCGAAACGATAATTAAACCCGCAGGAAATAAATGCAGGGGAGAATTTTTCCTTTATAAACAGCAAAAAATCCTCGGCTTCAATGTCGCGAATATCCTCAAACTTCAGCTTCACGGCAGTAATTCCAAGCTCGGCAAGTCTTTTTTCCTTTTCACTAAAGCTCATCAGAAGCTCCGGCTCGCCGGTCATTACCGCCATGGGCGGTTTTTCAAAGGTCAGAGCAATCTTATTGTATTCGTCAGGTACCGTGAGCACCGCCATATGTCCTTTGTGAAGCCCGTCAAAGGTGCCCAAAGCAATAGAGTTTTTCATCTGTTGTGTCCTTCCGGATAATTAATGATGCATTTTATGCCGATGTGCATATTTGTGTTATCGGCAAACCCGATGCCAAGAAGCAAATTGTCGGATTTCACCCTGAAAAGCTCCCCGTCCTCGACCCTGCCGTTTGGCAGACTTAAACGGTCATATGACAACCGGCCGCCGTTGCAAAAACGGACAGCCTGATTTTTCG
The DNA here is from genome assembly GCA_050946805.1 of Acutalibacteraceae bacterium. Classification (GTDB taxonomy): domain Bacteria; phylum Bacillota; class Clostridia; order Oscillospirales; family Acutalibacteraceae; genus UBA737. The sequence goes on from JBMNVM010000066.1 coordinate 5,223, forward strand.
TAATCTTGATCTCTCTTAAATGCAGCAGGGCTGCTTCCTCACTTAAAATATACCCTGAAATATTGATATTGTCAAGCTTTGCAAGCTCAACGCAATCGGATATACTAAAGCCCGCGGCATAAGTGCGGCGAAGGGAGAGAAGTGTCGCCCCGCAGCCAAGCTCCCGCCCTATATCACGGGCTAACGACCGAATATAAGTGCCTTTTGACACATGGGTTTCAATTTTAAAAACGCCCTCGTCATTCAAAGAGGAAAGCAGGCGAATGCCGAATATTTCAACATTTCTGGGTGTTAATTCGACCGTTCTGCCCTCACGTGCAAGCTTGTAAAGGCGCACGCCGTCCTTTTTTATGGCGCTGTACATGGGCGGAGTTTGAGAAATTTTGCCGACAAAGCGGTTAAGCACTTCTAAAAGCTTCTCATTGTCCACATTTACGGCGCTGTCTGACAGGATTTTACCGGTAATATCATCGGTATCGGTGGTTATTCCAAGCTTAATTTCGGCTATGTATTTTTTATCGCCGTCAAGTATAAGTCCTGATATGGCGGTAGCCCGTCCGATAAGGACAGGCAAAACTCCGGTCGCCATGGGGTCAAGAGTCCCCGTATGGCCGACCCTTTTTTCATTTGTCAAGCGTTTTACGGCGCTTACCGCAGAAAACGAGGTTATGCCTTGGGGCTTATCAAGAAGCAGCAATCCGGTCATACCTTGCTCAAAGCCTCTTCCACTACCGATAAAATGCGATTTTTAACGGTTGTAATATCTCCCTTTAAAAGGGTGCCCGCGGCCGATTTGTGTCCGCCGCCGCCGAAATTTTTGCATATCTCCGATGCGTTAAGCGGCGGAAAGGTACGAAGTGATACCTTAAACTCCTCGACCCCCGTCTGCTTTATGGTAATTCCGACAAGCACGCCCTCCACACTTCTTGAAATAAGGGCGATTCCTTCAAGCTCAGTACCGCTGCAGCCTGTGGTTTCCTGCATTTCGGCCGTAACGGTTAAAAGCATACACTTGTCATCAAAATGGAACTCCGCCGTTTCAAGCACCTTCTTCTCAAGGGTTAAAAGGGCTTTTGACTTTGTGTCAAACATAAGGCGGTTTATCTCGGCGGCATCGATATTATGCTCATAAAGCGACGCGGCGATTATATGTGTTTTGTTGGTTACGTTTGAATATTTAAAACAGCCGGTATCTGTGGCAATTCCCGTATAGAGAGCTTTTGCCGTAACATCGTTTATGTTTACCCGCATATAGGCGGCAAGATCGTATATACATTCGGCGGTAGCCGCCGCCGTAAGGTCAAGATATAAATTTTTGGCATAGCGGGTGTTGGAAATATGATGATCTATGCAAAGCTCAACACGATCCCCAAACTGTTCCCGCAGGGCTCCAAGCAGCTTTTTGTCAGCCACGTCAATGGCTATTACCGTTGAATTTTCCATGGGAACATGGTCGGTTTTCCTTGCAAAGTAACTGTATTTTTGCGGAATGATATCAGGGCAGAGAACACATGCGGATTTACCAATCTCGTTCAGCACATAATAAAGGGCATAGGCGGAGCCTAAGGTATCGCCGTCGGGCGAAGCGTGGGTAAGAATAATGTAATTATCATGCTTTTTGAGGAATGATGCGGTCTGCCTTAAAGAAAGCAGTCGACAACCGTCTACTGTTTTATTCTTCATTAGCATCATCCTCTTCTTTTAAATCTTCCAGTATTTTTGAAATATTAGCGCTGATATTTATTGAATTATCCGCAACAAACCTAAGCTCCGGAACCTTGCGAAGCTTCAAATTTGCCCCAAGCTCTTTTCTTAAAAACCCTGCCGCGCCCTTTAACGCCTTAACCGAAGCAACGGTGGTTTCATAGCCCTCAATCGCACTGACGTATATTGTGGCATATGAAGCATCACCCGAAACGTCTACCTTTACAATGCTTAAAAGCTTGCTTATTCTCGGGTCCTTCATATCACGCAGCAATTCGGACAGCGCGATTTTTATGTCTGAAGCGATACGGTCAATTTTGTATCCTGCCATTATTCTCTGTACTCCTCCATTATAAAGGCCTCAAAAATATCTCCTTCTTTAATATCTGCAAATTTTTCAAGGCCTATTCCACATTCATACCCTTGTGCGACCTCTTTTACGTCGTCCTTGAAACGCCTGAGCGAACGTATCTTGTCTTCGCAGATAACGACACCGTCACGCACAAGACGAATCTGGCACGCGCGGGTAACCTTGCCGTTTGTAACGTAACATCCGGCAATGGTGCCGACATTTGAAATCTTGTAAACGTTGCGAACCTCGGCGGTACCAAGCTGGTTTTCACGGTATTTCGGAGCCAGCATACCCTTCATGGCGCTGCTTATTTCTTCGATACAGTCATAAATTACGCGGTACATGCGTATATCAACGCCGTCTCTCTCGGCAGCGGCCTTGGCAACGGGGTCGGGACGAACATTGAAGCCGACAATAATGGCTCCGCTCGCCTCGGCAAGCATAACGTCCGACTCATTTATAGCGCCGACACCGCCGTGGATAACCGATACGCGAACCTGATCATTTGAAAGCTTCGCAAGGTTTTCGCTTACCGCCTCAACACTTCCCTGAACGTCGGCCTTAACAATAATATTAAGCTCCTTAAAGTCGCCGGCCGAAAGATTTTCGAAGAGGTTGTCAAGGGTTACCTTCTTCCTTGCGTTGAACATCTCTTCTTTTATCTTCTGCTTTCTTTGTTCAACAAGCTCACGGGCAAGTCTTTCGTCCGATACCGCGTCAAACGCGTCTCCGGCGTTGGGGGTTTCGTCAAGACCGGTAATCTCAACCGGAACCGACGGTCCTGCCGACTTAACCTCGATGCCGTTTTCATTGGTCATCATTCTGACACGGCCGACCGCCGTTCCGGCAACTATAATATCGCCGGTGTGCAG
>JBMNVM010000067.1:0-8122 GCA_050946805.1 Acutalibacteraceae bacterium
ATGGGTAACGCCTCTTCCTAGTTGTAGCAGGGGATTATTAACGATATCTTTTTCATGGCCGCTCCTTTATATTGCATTTTCATTTTTAACTATTTGTAAAATTCTGCTATAAAATATAATAACATAAATAAAATAAGCAGTCAATAACGGAGGAAATTTTATGACAGAATATTCCATAAAGCATATTTGCCGCATATAAAAAGCGTAATGCCCGTAACTTACGAAGACATTACGCTGAATTTATGTTTATCCTCCCATAAAATCCCTATCAAAGGTTATTACGCAGCGAAATGTGGGGTTAATAAGCCTTGCAAGCTTGGAAATTTTGTCCTGCAGCTCGTTTTCATTAAGTTTCATGTTGGAAGGCACCACCACATCAAAGATTAAATTGGTTTCGTGCTCGCCCATTGGGGTCATTCTAAAATCGTGAAGGGTGAGATTTTTGTCTATCACCTTAATCGCATCCGCTAAAAGCTGTTTTGTTGAGGATACTGTAGAATTGTCGGTATCAATCGGGTCCATGTGAATGACAAGTGAAATATCAAGCTTTTCCGCGACCAGTTTTTCGCAAAGGTCAATCTTTTCATGGCACTTTACAATGTCGGTATTCTGCGGCACCTCAACATGAACCGAAGCAAACTGCCTTCCGGGGCCGTAATTGTGAACCACAAGGTCGTGAACCCCTAAAAAGTCGCCGAAGGACAAAATTGTATTTTCAATTTCCTGTATAAGCTCTTTTTCGGGAGGCTTACCTAAAATTTCATCTATCGTGCTCTTTGCCGAGGACAACCCCGACCAAAGAATAAACAGGGAAACAAAAATACCCATTAAAGCATCAAGATTAAAGGGCAGGGGGAAAAGCATTGAAATACCGACACAAACGAGTATGGCAAAGGTGGTTATCGTGTCGTTAAGACTGTCCTTCGCGGTGGCGATAAGGGCATCTGACTGAATTTTTTTGCCGATTTTGCGGTTGAAGTGAAACATCCAGAATTTCACAAGAACCGAAATTATAAGTACAATTATGGCGGTAAGCCCGTATTCGGGCGAAGCTTTTTTGTAAATTAACGCCTTTGTCGAGCTTTCCAAAAGGTCAACGCCCACAATTAATATTATTACGTCCACAACAAAGGCGGACATATACTCCATTCTGCCATGGCCGAAGGGGTGGTCGCTGTCGGCCGGCTTGCCGGCAAGCTTAAAACCGATTATCGTTACAAGGGACGACCCCATGTCCGACAGATTGTTAAGACCATCTGCAATAATCGAAATACTCGCGGTTAGTATTCCTATGGTGATTTTCAAGGCACAAAGCAGCAGGTTGCAGCAAATGCCTACAACCCCTCCAAGCGTGCCGTAATTGCGACGGACCTTGTTGTCCTTATAATTATCGGGATTTTTTACGAAGGTCCGTATTAAAAAATCCGTCATTAAAATTTAGCTCCTTTAGCGCCCTTTGTCCCAAAAGAAACGCCGGATAAAATGTTTGTGTCTATCGTAAATGTAAGATTGTCGCGGTTTCGTTGTCTGCGGAAAGCAAGCTCAATAAGCTTATCAATTAACTCGGGATATTTAATCCCCGTAGCATCCCAAAGATAAAAGCTTAAAGAACCGGGTATTGTGTTGATTTCATTGGCGTAAACCTTGCCGGTGTCATTGTCGATAATAAAGTCAATGCGCACAACACCGCTTGCCCCCACGGCCTTGAAAATATCGCAGGCAAGCTTTCTTATTTCCTCGCTTTTTTCCTGCGGCAAATCTGCAGGAATTTTACGGTCAAGGGAGGCCATTCCCTTGCTGCCTTCGTTGTTCTTCAAGTATTTGTCGCCATATGAAAGAATTTCACCAGTCATATAAGGCTCTTCGCAGACACTGGCCTCGCAGGAGTCGGCATCCCCTAAAACCGAGCAATTAATTTCGCGAATTGCCGTAACGGCAGGCTCGATAAGCACTTTTTCAGAAAAGGATATCGCAAGATTTACAGCCTCCTCCAGTTCTTCGGGGGTTTTAACCTTGCTAATACCTATGCTCGAACCCAGATTTACCGGCTTTACAATAAGCGGATAGCCTATCTTTTGCTCTATTTCGGCGGTGATACGCTCCTTTTCGGTCATGTATTCGCGGGCGCGGAAGGAAACACAGTCAAGGCAGGGAAGTCCCGCGCTTTTTAAAACGTCCTTAAACACCTTTTTGTCCATACCGACGGCCGACGAGAGTATATCACAGCCGACATAAGGTATTCCGAGATACTCAAGATACCCTTGAATTGTGCCGTCCTCACAGTTTGTTCCGTGAACCACAGGGAAGGCAACATCAATTCTTACCGGTTTCTCCTCTTTTGAAAACAATTTCTTTTTAGCATCTTTTTTCATATAAACGCCGGAATTTTCATTAACAAAAAACACCTTTGAGCATTTTGAAAGAAGATTTGGCAAATTTTTATATTCGTTAATATCAAAAAGCGAATTTCCGGTGTACATCTCACCATTTTTTGCGACGTATACCGGAATTATTTCATACTTCTCTCGATTAATGGCATGCATTGCCTGAACGGCTGAAATAATGGATACCTCATGCTCTACCGAGCGGCAACCGTAGAAAAAAGCAACATTGGTTTTCATAAAATACGCCTCTTAATTCAGATAATTGTCGGGTAAATCGTTTTCCAACAGAACTACTGTGTTACTGTCGGCAAATTTGGAATAAACATCCATGGCTTCCTTGAAGCTTGAAACAATAAACAGGTTGTCTTTGTTGAAATCCGTTGCGTTAACACCGTCCGCCAAAGGTTTTGAACGGTTTTTTCCGACAAGAATGATTATATCACATTTTTTGGCTGCCTCAAGCCCTAAATTGTAGTTACATTCATATTCCTTCTCCCCAAGCTCAATAAGTCCCGGGGTAATTATGACCTTCTTCATACCCTCAAAGGTCGAAATAACTTGGAGCGCCGCGATTGACCCTTCAGGGTTCGCGTTGTAGGCATCGTCAATCAAAATTGAGTTGTTTATAGAGCCTTTAAGCTCCAAACGGTGCTCGGTAGGCTTTAGAGAGGCTACCGCAAATTTAATGTCATTGGCCGAAACGCCAAGGGTATAAGCCAGCGCTGCCGCGCCTGCTATATTTATTATATTATGCTCGCCTAAAAGCTTAGTAGAAAGATTTATCGTTTCCTGATTCAATACAAGGTCAAAGCGCGAGCCGTTGCGGTCGCTTACAATGTTTTTGGCGTAAAAGCTAAAATCGGGGCTTGTGCCGAAAAGTAGATAATCCTCTTTATTTATGCGGTCAATAATCTCCTTGCTGTTTCCGTTTACGAAAACGGCACCGCCTTTTGCCTTTACCGCTTTTGCCAGTTCAAACTTTGTATTAAAAACATTGTCGATACTGCCGAAGGTTTCAAGGTGTTGCGCACCCACCGAAGTGATAATTCCGAAATCGGGGTTTACAATATCGCAAATCTCCTTAATATCACCTGTTTTTTTGGCCCCCATTTCGCATACGAAAATCTGTGTCTGGGGCTTTAGCTGTTCCCGTATGGTTCTGACAACACCAAGCGGCGTATTATAGCTTTGCGGGGTGCATACCACATTGAATTTTTCGCTTAATATTCGGGTCAGTATGAATTTTGTGGTGGTTTTGCCGTAGCTTCCTGTAATGCCGATAACCTTTATGTCTGGGAAAGAGGTAAGTTTAGCCTTAGCATCAGCTATATACCACATATTGAATAACCTTTCAACAGGGTAGGTCAAAGCCCATACCGCCAAAGCCAAAACCGGTGTCAGGAAAGAAACCGCGAAGCCGATGTCCATGCAAAGCTTTCCGGCAAGGGTAACCGGATTTAAGACGTAAACCAATATAAGCGCTGTCAGAAGTATAATTGCGGCGGCGAACATTCTTTTAATTCGCGCGGTGAAATTAAGTTTTTTTATGGATTTTTTCTGAATATTTAAAGACTGCGGAATGCGAAGCGCCAGCACCGCAGTGATGAAAATTGTCTGTGCTATGTAAAGCCTGAAGGCGAAAAGCAGGGACGAAACCAAAAAAAGCAATACATCGAAATAAGGCAGATTTTCCTTAAGCCAGTTTACATAACGTGATGGGAAATATGAATTTTGCTGAAGCATTTGAAGCTGCCTTGTCAGCGCAAACAGCGAAGATACCGCCGCCAATATCAGAGATATAAGCAAAGAATAACTCAAATAAAACAGCCCTTTCTAACAAATAAAACTCTGCAGGATTTTATGCGCCTGATACGGCTTTTCAAGGAATGAGTAATGCCCTGTGCCTTCAAGAACGCAAAGTCCCGCGTCAGGAATTAGTTTTTCGATTGTTTTGGCATCCTCAAGCGGTGTGGCGGTGTCCTTATCGCCCCAAATAAGCAAGGTAGGGCAGGGAATGGAGGGGAGAATATCCCTAATATCAGTATTGACAAGATTTACAAGGGTTTTGCGCAGAACCTCGGGAGCGGCGTTGTAATCGGCCGAGCCGTAGTGCCGCCTGGCCTTCTCCAAAAGACCTTCGCTGTGGTTTTTGATTACAGGCAGTGTCAGAACACGTTTTATTATCTTAAAGCTTTTGGCGCGAAATTTCTGCCTAAAGCTTTTTTGGGGGATAAGCCCCGCGCTGTCAAGCAGTACGATTTTCGGCGGATCTACCATTTTTTCGGCGGTCATTTTAAGACATACACGCCCGCCGTGGGAATGACCGATAATTATGGGGTTTTCCAAATTAAGCTTGCGCATAAACTCAAGGCAAAAATCGCAGTAGTCCTCAAGTGTCCACGGCTCCTTCATGGTTTCACTGCCGCCGCAGCCGGGAAAGTTTACCGCCACAAGCCGGCATTTGCTTTGTAACGCGGACATTATGCCTTTATATACATCAAAGGAAGAACCCCAGCCGTGCAGCAAAAGCACAGGTATGCCCGAACCCTGCTCGCAGTATTCGGTTTTCAAACCTTTTATATCAATGAACATCAGCTACACCTCTAAAGTCAGTCTATTCCGTATGGAGTAATAAGCCTGAAATTACAGCTTTTGAGCCTTTTTAAAAAATCGGCGTAATTCTTTATTGGACGTTCAAACGCTATGCCCGCATTGCCGAAATCCTCCGCATGGTGGACATCGCTGCCGCTTGTGATTATTTTATTGTTGTTAAGTCCGTATATGAAGGCTTTTTCATTGTCGTCAGGGGTGTTAAAATAGTTATATCCTTCAATACCGTCAAACAAATCCGGATTTGGAGGCGTTTCGGGATTCGGAATGTATCCGCGGTGCCTGAACGGGTGCGCGCATACGCATAAACCGCCGTTTTTGCGCACAAATTCGGATTTCTCCTTTGCGGACATCATTATAAATTCGGGTGACTCCTTGAAAATTTTCGGGGCAATGCCGTAAATCAGCATTTCCTTACCCGGTGCAAAACCCTCCTCTATTCCGAAAAAGACCTGAACACCCTTTTTCTCTCCGATTTCTTTGGCCTCAAGGTAGTCTTTTTCATATGCACCTATAAAATCCTCCCACGGAAGATTCCTGTCAACACAGGTGTTGCCGTGATAAAAGTGGTTGGTAACCACAAATCCCGAATAACCGTATTGTACCGCGGCGTTTACCATATCTTCGGGGCTGGCATCGGAACAGGCGCTGCAGTTTTTGGTATGCAGATGGATTTCAAACTTGAACATTCAAGACCTTCCTTTACTGTTTTTCCTGAAATTCAGGTAATCCTCCAAAATTATGACCGCCGCGACGGCGTCAATCACTTCCTTGCGCTTTTTGCCGCGAGTATCTGTAATGTTAAGTGCGGTGTGCGCCGAAACGGTTGTACATCTCTCATCCCAAAGTAGGGTTTCAAGACCTGTTTTTTCGGAGATTTTTTGCGCGATTTCGCTGCATTCCTTTGCTCGCTCTCCAATGGTGCCGTCCATATTTTTCGGGTAGCCCACAATTATCAACTGGGCGCAATATTCCTTTGCACATTCGCAAATCTTCTCAACCAGCTTTTCGGTATTGTATTCCTTAATAACCTTTTTAGGGAAAGCAAAGCTTTCGCTGCTGTCCGAAACGGCAATTCCGCTGCGTGCTTTACCTAAGTCAACCGACATTATTATCATTTCTTATCCTCCGCATTCACATTTGCCAATCTGCTGCGTTTCGGTATCAGCTTGGCCGGAAGATGAGATGTGTCGTTATAATATTTAAGTTCAACATTACTAAAGTCGTCAAATTCAATAAGCATTACCGACGTGTTATCGCTCCACGGGATGTTTTTGAGTTCCCTTATATCGTCTTTTAATAGTCTGCAAACAAGGCAGCGAATTACCCCGCCATGTGTGCTGCAGGCAACCGTTTTACCCTTATTCTCCTTTGCGATTTTGCAAACAGTATCCCATATGCGTTCATAAGCATTTCTTATGGGTTCCCCACCTTCGGGGGCGAAATCTTCGGGGTGGTTATCCCAAGTATCGGCAAGACCCGGCATAGACTTAAAGGTCTCTCTATACGGCAGACCCTCTAAAAATCCGCCCGAAATTTCAATAAGCCCCTTATCCGGGATTATTTCAATATTACGGCCGCCTTTGATTGCGGCGGCGGTTTTTCTGGTTCTTAAAAGCGGACTTGTGTATATTTTATCTAATTGTATATCTTTAAATCTTTCCGCCAAAAACCCAAGCTGCTTCTCACCCAGATCGGTAATGTCAAAATCACTTATGCCTTGGAAAAGCCTTTTTTGGTTTCCAATCGCCTCGCAATGCCGCACCATATATAATTTAGTCATAAAAATCACCAAGGTAAAGTATACCACAAGCGGGTGGAAAAAACAAGGAAAATAACCTAAAGTGTAACCTCGTCATCCAAAACCTCACCCGCGAAAAATCGCCGTAAGTTTTCCATTGTGGTTTTCGCAATTTCATCCAAAGCCTCGTAGGTTAGAAAAGCTTGATGTGATGTTACCAGAACATTTGGCATTGAAATGAGTGTCGCAAGGGTATCGTCCTTGATGATTTCATCCGAAAAGTCTTCAAAGAAAACCTCGGTTTCTTCCTCGTAAACATCCAGTCCCGCCGCGCCGACCTGACCCGATTTAAGGCCGTCTATCAAGCTGTCGGTATCTATAAGCCTTCCCCTTGATGTGTTTATAATAAAGACCTTTTTCTTCATTTTGGAAATGCTTACACTATTTATTAAATGCCGGTTTTCCTTTGTCAAGGGGCAGTGCAGGGATATGATGTCAGAACCTGCAAAAAGCTCTTCCATAGACACATATTTTCCGCAGAATTCTGGGGACGGCTGCGGGTCAAAACCTAAAATATTCATGCTAAAGCCTTTACATATGTCGGCAAAGCAGCGCCCGATTTTACCGGTGCCGATAATCCCTACGGTTTTATCATTTAAAACAAAACCCGTAAGACCCTCTAAAGAAAAGTTATGGTCGCGTGTTCTTATATATGCACGGTGAAGCTTGCGGTTAAGGGTTAAAATCATACCCATTGTATGTTCCGCAACCGCATGGGGCGAATATGCCGGCACCCGCACAACCTTTATTTTGCCCATTGCCGCATTCAAATCCACGTTATTGTATCCGGCGCAGCGAAGGGCGATAAGCCCCACACCGAGCTCTGCAAGCTTTTCAATCACAAATTTGTCAACAGTATCGTTTACAAAGACACAGACCGCATCGCAGCCGGCCGCCATACTTACGGTATCGAGATTAAGCTTGTTTTCGAAAAATTTGATGTTTATATCCTCATTTTTGTAGTTTTCAAAGGCTTCGCGGTCGTAAGTTTTGGTATCAAAAAAAGCGACGGTTTTCAAAAAATCCCTCCAAGCAAGTAAATTTAATAAATTGTAGTTATTATTTGAGGAGAAATTAGTCATATACACCTATTGTAATGAGCAGAAATTTTTGGTATAATGAGCCTTAATAAAATTTTTTACAAAAAGGATGTTGGAGATGATAAAGAGGTATCTTAATCGCGTTTTTATTGACGGTCTTTCAGGAATGGCATACGGACTATTCTCCACGCTTATTATCGGAACAATCATCTGCCAGATTGCAAGCCTTGTGGGCGACAATGTTTTTGGCGAGTATTTGACCGCCATGGGCAATGTCGCAAAGAGAC
>JBMNVM010000068.1:0-8004 GCA_050946805.1 Acutalibacteraceae bacterium
AATCTTCAACAAGCTTACCAAATTCGTAAAAAACAACAGAATAAAGATTAACAGGTTCTGCCTTTTTTTGGCGCTTATTTCTCTTGTAATTACTGTTGCAGCCTCGGGTGTTACTTTAGGGTACACCGTAAAATATTCGGACGATGTAATTGCCGTGGTTTCAAGCGCGGCGGATTACGAAAAGGCCGATGCCATAGTCCTTGAGAATCTAAAAAGCACTTCTAACAAATGCGCAATCGCAAAACCGCGTTTAGGTATTACCATCACTGTTTCGGACAAGCTTTGCAGCACCGAAAAGCTGGTTGACCTTATTGTTGACAATAATGATGAAATTGTAAGGGGAACCGCGCTTTTCGTGAACGGCAAGGCCGTAACCTGTGTGGAAGGCGATAAGCTCAAAGAGTATGTTGAGGAATACCGTACCCGCTATTATGTTAAAGGTGCGAAAAACGAGTCCGAATTTGTTGACAAGGTCTGTGTAAAGGAAGGGTATTTCCTAAAATCCGATATTGACGATATTGAAACCGCAAAATGGATGATTGGTCAGTTACAGGTAAAAACCGTATCAATATCCACAAACAATGTTGAGGTTCCGTTTGAAACCAAGAATGTTAAAACCAAAGAAAAGCCTGTCGGTTATTCCGAGGTTACAACCCACGGTCAGAACGGAATTGTCAGAAAAACCTTACAAACCGAAACCATCAACGGCGAAGTATATCAAGTTGCCGAAATTGGCAGCGAGGTTATAAAGGAACAGGTTCCTCAGGTTGTAACCGTCGGAACGGCCCCGAAGAAGGAAAAGGTAACCATAAGGGTTGCAGCCACAGGTTTTATCTGCCCTATCGGCGTTGGGAAATTTAAAATTTCCGCTTATTACGGTGATGGCAGAAACCACAAAGGAATTGACCTTGCGGCTGACAAAGGCACCGCAGTTTTCGCCGCGTCCGCCGGCACCGTAACCTATGCGGGCTATGACGGCAATTACGGATACAGTATTATTATTGACCACGGCAACGGAATACAGACAAGATACGCCCACGCAAGCAAACTCTGCGTATCAAAAGGGGCGACCGTTTCACGTGGTGAAATGATAGCTGCCGTCGGAAGCACAGGCTGGTCCACAGGCAACCACCTGCATTTTGAGGTTATCGTAAACGGAAACAGGGTTAACCCGGCTCCCTATATCGGACTGAAATAAAGAATTTTGTAAGCCAAGTCCCGCCCGATTATTCGGACGGGATATTTTTATGACTATAATTTTCCTCTCAAATTCCCGCTAAATTTTCTTGAAAGTTTTTAATTTTACACTTTAGTTTTACTGTTAACAATAAATTAACTTTACCTTGAAAGAAAAATATGCTATAATTAGTAAAAATAAAATTCATTATGAAAGGCATGAGATATGAGACCTTTTGCATCTCCTCCCGGCGCGTACTCGCCGCGGGGTATGAAAGGACCAAGGAGCTTTCTCACCGAGGAAGAAAAGGCAAACAAGCCTAAAGTAACCAAGGCACTGCTTAAAAGAATTCTTTCTTATCTGCTACCTTACAAATGGCATTTTTTACTGGTTTTTACGGCGCTTGGAATTTCCGCGTTTTTGGGACTCTACCCATCAATAATTACCGGTAAAATTGTTGATGCCATTGTTCAGGACAGCAGCAATATGGCACTTTTAATAAAGCTTGTTATAATGGCTTTTATTGTGCTGTCAATGTCTCAGATTATTAATGTCCTTGAAAGCTACATAAATTCATGGATTTCGCAAAAAATAATTTTTGACATGCGAAACCAGATGTATGACCATCTCCAGCATATGTCGCACTCCTTTTTCACAAACGAAAAACAGGGTGATATTATTACCCGCATGAACAGCGACATAAACGGAGTAAGCTCGGTTGTATCGGGAACCCTTACATCGGTTGTCAGCAATTCGCTTACCGTCGGCGTATCGGTATTTTACCTGTTTTACACCGACTGGCGTCTTGCCATTGTCGGGCTTTTGGTTCTGCCTTTGTTGATTTTCCCGACACGCTCGGTCGGAAGGAAGCGTTGGGAGCTTGCAAGCCTTTCTCAAGAAAAGCATGATGAACTCAACCAACATATTAACGAAACCCTTTCGGTCAGCGGCTCCATGCTTGTGAAGCTCTTCACCAAAGAGGAAAGCGAGTACAAAAAATTTAAAAGCATAAACGATGCCGTAACCAAAATTACCATTAAGGAAAACCGCGCGGGAAGCTGGTTCCGCGTAATGATGGGGATGTTCATTCATATTGCTCCCCTTCTTATCTACTTCGTCGGCGGATTTTTTATAATCAGCGGTTATGATTTAGGGCTTACCGTCGGACAGATTACGGTTGTTGTTTCATTGGTAAACAGACTTTATATGCCGGTTCGCAGCCTGCTTGATTTGCAGGTTGGCTTTGTCCGCTCATTAGCCCTCTTTACAAGGATTTTTGATTATCTTGACAAGCCGTGTGATATAACCAATCCCGAAAATCCGCAAAAGCCGGATTTGACCGACAGCAGTGTTGAATTTTCAAACGTTAAGTTCTCCTACACCCCGTCAAAAGAGGTTTTAAAGGGAGTCAGCTTCTATGTTCCAAGCGGCAAAATGTACGCGATAGTCGGAACATCGGGCGCCGGCAAATCCACTATTATTAACATGATACCGCGGCTTTTCGATGTAAATGAAGGCGAAGTAAAAATAGCCGGGGTCAATGTTAAGGATTTTGACCTTTCCTATTTGAGGTCGAATATAGGAATGGTAACACAGGACACATACCTATTTAACGGAACCATCCTTGATAACCTGCTTTACGCAAAACCCGAAGCCACAATGCAAGAGATTGAGGATGCCTGCAAGGTGGCGAATATCTACGACTTTATAGAGGCTTTGCCCGACAAATTCGAAACCATTGTGGGCAACCGCGGGCTTAAGCTCTCGGGCGGAGAAAAGCAGCGTGTTTCAATCGCAAGGGTGATTTTAAAGGATCCGAAAATCCTAATACTTGACGAGGCGACATCTTCGCTTGACTCGGTATCCGAAAATCTTATACAGTCGGCGCTTAACCGAATTATGGAAAACAGAACAAGCATTGTAATTGCCCACAGGTTATCAACCATTATGGCTGCCGATAAAATAATGCTGCTTGAAAACGGGGTTATTGCCTACTCCGGCAGTCATGATGAGCTGCTGCAAAAAAGCGAAAGCTATAAGCTGCTTTATGAAACCCAGTTTAGAAAGGTCATAGACTACGAAAACAGCAAAGCGGCGACGAAGGATAACCACCATTAAAAATTATCAGGAACGAGGTATAAAGCTATGTCCGAAAATAATAATAATGAATATGATTACAATCCCGATTTAATCACCTTAAGTGATGATGACGGCAAAGAATATACATTCGAGGTACTGGATGCCATTGAAACCGATTCTGGCAGATATCTTGCGATGCTTCCGACCTATGACGATCCCCAAAAAATGCTTGATGACAGCGGAGAACTGGTAATCGTCAAGGTCTGCGAGGAGGACGGCGAAGAGTATTACTGCGAAATCGAAGATGACGACGAATACGAAACGATCGCGGATGCCTTTGTTGACCGTTTAGAAAACTTCTTTGAGATAGAAGAAAAATAAAAAATTCAAATACAAAATACCCTTGTCCTGCGCTGTTCGCGGACGTGACTTATATAACCCTACAACCATATTAATGGGGCCTAAGCTCACGTGGCGGGTTTGCAGACCTCCCGCGGCTGTGCCGAGTTCGGAAGAAGGGAGCACGAAACCATGTGGCCGGCACCCACCTAGCTAAGCTAGGTTATTTTAAGCACCTTACGGCAGTGCGGGACAATCTTCAAAATTAACTCCGCCAAAAATTATGGCGAAGCTTTTTTTAAACAAAATCCAAACAAGAAAAGAGTGATAGAATGACAAAAATAAGCAAAAGCGGAACGGTCTCCGTAAAAGAGAAAATGCTGGCCGAAAAATGCCTGCAAAACTGCCGTATCGACCCGGAACTTTACATAGAACACAAGGTGAACAGAGGACTTCGCGATCTTAACGGTAACGGTATACTTACAGGCCTTACCGAAATTTCAGACATCATATCAAAAAAAGAGGTAAACGGTGAAAAGGTTCCCTGCGAAGGCGAACTGTATTACAGGGGATATGCCATAGAGGATATTGTAAAAGGCATTATCGCAGACAACCGTTACGGATTCGAAGAGGTCGTTTATCTTCTCATTTTCGGAGAACTGCCCTCTGCCGACGAGCTTGAAGAATTCAAAAAACTGCTCTTTTCCTACCGTCCTTTGCCAAAAAACTTTGTACGGGATATTATAATGAAGTCTCCGTCAACCGATATGATGAACGCGCTTGCCAGAAGCGTTTTAATGCTTTATTCGCATGATGATAACCCTGACGATATAAGCATTCAAAACGTATTACACCAGTGCCTTCAGTTAATCGCACGTTTCCCGCAGATTTCGGTTTACAGCTATCACGCAAGTAATTACGCACACAAAAAATGCAGCAGCTTCTTTATTCATGAGCCTGACCCCAGGCTTTCAACCGCGGAGAATATACTCTATATGCTTAGAATTGACGGCAAGTATTCCCCGCTTGAGGCAAAGGTTTTGGACATAGCTTTGGTACTCCATGCGGAGCACGGCGGCGGTAACAACTCGACCTTTACCACACACGTTGTTTCCTCATCGGGAACCGATACATATTCCGCAATCGCTGCGGCGCTCGGCTCGCTTAAAGGGCCAAAACACGGCGGCGCCAACATAAAAGTTTCGGAGATGTTTGATGACATTAAGAAAAACGTAAAAGACTGGACCGACAAAGAGGAAGTCGCCGCATATCTTATGAAAATTCTCAATAAAGAGGCCTTTGACGGGTCGGGACTTATCTACGGTATGGGTCACGCGGTATATTCGGTATCGGATCCCCGTGCCAATGTTTTAAAGAGCTTTGTAAAAAGCCTTTCGGAAGAAAAGGGGCTTGACCGTGAATACTGCTTGTACTCCCTTGTTGAGGAGCTGGCGCCAGAGGTTATCGCCGAAAAGAGGAAAATATACAAAGGTGTCAGCGCCAATGTTGACTTTTACAGCGGCTTTGTTTATGATATGCTCAAACTCCCCCGCGAACTATTCACTCCTATATTCGCTATTGCGCGAATCGCCGGCTGGAGCGCCCACAGAATTGAGGAGCTTATAAACGCCGGAAAGATCATTCGTCCTTCATATATGAATGTTCAAGATCACAGGGAGTATGTCGGAATGAGCGAACGCGGCTAATAGGAAGTCAAATACCATCTGCCAAAAACTTAACGTTTACATTCTAAAAAGTATATCATTTAAAGCGGAATTTTCGGCATCCGGTTATAGGCAACCGCCTAAAGCCTATGAAGCCAAACAATTCCGCTTTATATTTTAAAAAGCATTAAAGTTTTAAAGCGGCAATTTGTTTTATGATTTGACACTTTGCCGTTTGTAAAAATTAATAATTTTTTTTAAAATTTCATTCATTTAACCTTCAAATGTTATAAATTTTAAAAAAACCAGGGATTTTTTTTGCATAAACATCTTGCGCAGTATAAAGCAATGTTTTATAATAAATTGTTATCAATTAATTTGATGGCATATTTGTTTTTCCAGAAAATTATGACAGCAGAGAGGAACGATTAATTATGTCAGACAAAATTCGCCGCGTAGGCACCGTTTCAAGAGGTATTCGCTGCCCTATAATCCGCGAGGGTGACGATCTTGCAGCTATTGTAACAGAAAGCGTTCTGGAAGCCGCAAAAAGTGAAAATTTTGAGCTTAGAGACCGCGATGTAATTGCCATTACCGAATCAATAGTAGCAAGAGCCCAAGGAAACTATGCCGGCATTGACGATATTGCAGCCGATATAAAGGACAAGTTCGGCGGTGGAACATTAGGTGTTATTTTCCCGATATTATCCCGTAACCGCTTTGCTGTTTGCCTTAAAGGTATTGCAAAAGGCGCGAAAAAAATCGTGCTTTTGCTTGCATATCCATCAGACGAGGTCGGCAACGAGCTTGCAGATTGGGACAAGCTTGACGAGGCCGGAATCAACCCCTATTCGGATGTTTTAAGCCTTGAGCGCTATCGCGAGGTTTTCGGTGTTCATCCCCTTGAATTTACCGGAGTTGATTATGTAGACTACTATCAAAAGCTGATTATGGAATGCGGTGCCGAAGTTGAGATTATTTTCGCCAACCAGCCCGCCGCAATTCTGAAATATACCGACCACGTGCTCCACTGCGATATACATACCCGTGCCCGCACCAAGCGCCTTTTAAAGGCTGCTGGAGCCAAGGTTGTTTACGGGCTTGACGAAATACTCACAAAACCCGTAAACGGCAGCGGTTATAATGAAAAATACGGTCTTTTAGGCGCAAATAAGTCAACCGAGGAAAAGGTAAAGCTCTTCCCGCGCGACTGCCAGCCGCTGGTGCTTGACGTGCAAAAGCGCGTTTTGGAAGCTACGGGTAAGCATGTTGAGGTCATGGTCTACGGCGACGGCGCCTTCAAAGACCCCAAGGGCAAAATCTGGGAGCTTGCCGACCCGGTGGTCTCCCCCGCGTTTACCGACGGGCTTATCGGCACCCCAAACGAGCTTAAGCTTAAATACCTTGCCGATAATGATTTCAAAGACCTTTCGGGCGAGGCGCTGCGCGAAGCCATTTCCAACAGCATTAAGGCAAAAAGCGGCAGCCTTGTCGGAAACATGGCGGCGCAGGGAACAACCCCGAGACAGCTCACCGACCTTATCGGTTCACTTTGCGACCTGACAAGCGGTTCGGGCGATAAGGGCACACCGGTTGTTTTGGTTCAGGGCTATTTTGATAATTATACAAACTGATAACGAGAGGAAAAACCAATGAATTCTAATGTACGTCCCGATACTATGGTTCGCATAACCACAAAAGCTTTGGCGGAAGAGTTTATCGCCGCGCAGATTGAGGAAATCCGCAAACAGGTTGGAGACAAAAAGGTGCTATTGGCTCTTTCTGGCGGTGTTGACAGCTCGGTTGTTGCCGCACTCCTGATTAAGGCCATCGGCAAGCAGCTTGTATGCGTTCACGTAAACCACGGCCTGCTTCGCAAGGGCGAGCCCGAGCAGGTTGTAAAGGTATTCCGTGACGAAATGGATGCAAATCTTATCTATGTTGACGCGGTCGACCGTTTTCTTAATAAACTTGCGGGTGTTTCCGATCCCGAAACCAAGCGCAAAATCATCGGCAAAGAGTTTATAGAGGTTTTTGCCGAGGAGGCTGCAAAGCTTGATAATATCGAATTTTTGGCTCAGGGAACCATCTACCCCGACATTCTTGAGTCGGACGGAGTAAAGGCCCACCACAATGTAGGCGGCCTGCCTGAAAATATGAAATTCGAGCTTGTCGAGCCGGTTAAACTGCTTTATAAGGATGAAGTTCGCATTGTCGGCTCAACCTTAGGGCTGCCCGACAATATGGTCTACCGTCAGCCCTTCCCCGGCCCGGGACTTGGCGTGCGCTGTCTTGGCGCTATCACCCGCGACCGGCTTGAGGCCTTGCGTGAGGCGGATGCCATTTTGCGTGAGGAGTTTGCACAACACGGCCTTGAGGGCAAGGTGTGGCAGTATTTCATTGTGGTGCCGGATATGAAGAGTGTCGGAATTAAGGATGACAAGCGTTATGAGGGCTGGCCGGCCATAATCCGTGCCGTAAACTCGGTTGACGCCACCTCTGCCACCATTGAAGAAATCCCCTACCCGCTTTTGCACCTGATCACAAACCGTATCCTTTCAGAGGTTGACGGCATTAACCGTGTCCTTTACGATCTCTCACCCAAACCCATCGCCACAATTGAATGGGAATAATCACAGAAAGCCTAAAAACCCAGTAATATCAAGGGTTTTCGGACTTTGCCCACCCCTTTTGATAACGATTTGATAACAATCCTTAGAGCGACCATTATTCTATACCACGAGT